>DSDR01000218.1 GCA_011048645.1 Phycisphaerales bacterium | reverse complement strand
GCGACTGTCTGGCGGCGCTGGCGCATCTGGCTCGACAGAACCGCTACATTCGACCCACCATTACCGACGACAAAGAACTGCACATCCTTGAAGGTAAACACCCCGTCCTGGCGCAGATGCTCGGGGCCGAATTTGTCCCCAATGATGTAACCCTCAGCATCGACGGCAAGGACATCGCTATCATCACCGGCCCGAATATGGCCGGCAAAAGCACCTACATCCGACAGGTCGCGCTGCTGGTTTTGCTGGCGCAAACCGGCTCGTTCATTCCGGCCAAAGAAGCGCGAATCGGCGCAGCGGACCGCATCTTTACCCGCGTCGGCGCCTCGGATGAACTGGCGCGGGGACAGAGTACGTTCATGGTCGAGATGACCGAGACGGCCAACATTCTGAACAACGCCACGGAAAAAAGTCTGGTGATTCTTGACGAGGTCGGTCGCGGCACGAGTACCTACGACGGGCTTTCACTGGCTTGGGCGATCACCGAACATCTGGCCAATACGCTCCAATGCCGCACCCTGTTTGCAACGCATTATCACGAACTGACCGAGCTGGGGCAGTTGCTGGCCAATGTCAAAAATCTGAATGTCGCGGTGCGCGAGTGGGCCGGGCAGGTGGTCTTTCTGCACAAGATCATCCCCGGCGGCACGGACAAAAGCTACGGCATTCACGTCGCCAAACTGGCCGGGCTGCCCAAATCCATCATTGCCCGCAGTCATGAGATTCTGGCCGATCTGGAAAGCACCTTCGCCAAAGAGGCTTCCGGCGATAAGCTGGCCCGTCATAAAACGGTATCGGAAGATGAACTGCTGTTTGTGGAACGCCACAAGTCGGTGCTGGACAAACTCAAGACGCTTGACGTCAATCGCCTGACGCCGATTGAGGCGATCAACCTGCTCAATGAAATCCGCAGTGAAATCGACCGCTGATCATCTTTTCGGTAGTGAGATAACTCTCGATACAACCGCCGGAGGCGCTATTTAACGCGCCGTTTGAGCAGGACAACCACCGTCGCTTCAATCGCTTCTGCCTGACCGACGGGGCCGAGACCTTCGGCGGTTTTGGCCTTGACGTTGACATTGGCAAAATCGGTATCGATCAGCCCGGCGATGCTGCGTCGAATCTGTCCTTTATAGGGGCCGAGTTTCGGCAGTTCGGCGTGAACAATGATATCGACATTGACAGGCTGCCAGTGGTGTTTTTTGATTTGTTCGCGCACCCGCAAGAGCAGCTCGCCGCTGTCGGCGTCTTTCCACTGCGGGTCGGTATCAGGAAAAAACGTGCCGATATCGCCCAGACCGGCCGCACCCAGCAGTGCGTCCATCACGGCGTGTAGCACCACATCGCCGTCGCTGTGACCCAGCAGCCCCAGCGGAAACGGAATCTGGACACCCCCCAGCATCAGCGGCCGATCCGGCGCAAACCGATGAATATCCGTGCCGATGCCGCTGCGATAGTCGTATTGAACCTCTATCACAGCGTGCCCTTTGTACTGGGAATCTCGCTTCCGATGATGTTAACCGCCGCACCGAGGGCCTGACCAAGGGCCTTGAAGACGGCCTCGGCGATGTGGTGGCTGTTCAGGCCGCAGGGCGATTCGACGTGGAGGTTGAACTTGCCAACCGTCGAGAAGCTGCGCAAAAATTCCTCGACACATTCGACGTCAAAATCGCCGATCTTCTCGGTCTTGAACGACACACGATAGACCAGATACGGCCGGCCCGACAAATCGACCACCGTTTCCGCGCGAGCATCTTCCATCGGTACGACACTGTGGCCGTAGCGGGCGATGCCCTTCTTGTCGCCCAAGGCCGTTTCCAGCGCCTGACCCAGAGCAATCCCCACATCTTCAATCGTATGATGCGCATCGACCTCCAGGTCGCCTTTGGCCCGAACGGTCATATCGATTCGACTGTGCTTGCTCAGGTGCGCCAGCATATGGTCGAAAAATCCGATACCGGTATTGATCGAGTAGCGCCCCTGCCCGTCCAGATTCAGCTCGACGCGAATGTCCGTTTCATTGGTTTTGCGTTCGATGGTCGCTTGTCGCTGTGCCATGAGATTATCCTTGCAAAATAGGGTTCAAAGCCGCCAGCAGCTTATCGTTCTGTTCGGGTGTACCGACTGTAATCCGCAGTTGATCTTCCAGCCCCGGCAAATCAAAGTAGCGAACATAAATCTGCTCTTTGGCCAATGCCTTGAAGACCGCCTCGGCGTCTTTGCCGACGCAGCGGGCCAGCACGAAATTGGTCTGGCTGTCCGGCACATCCAGGCCGAGCTGCCGCAGAGCCTCGGTCAAACGCCGCCGTTCGGCCTTGATCTTCAGAATATTTTCTTTGAAATACGTCTGGTCGGTGATGGCCGCGGTCGCCGCTCGCAGGGCCAATACATCCACCGCGTAAGAATCCCGCACCTTCATCAGCCCCTCAATCAGGGCCGGATCGGCCGCGGCAAATCCGAATCGCAATCCGGCCAGCGAATACCCTTTGCTCATCGAACGCAGGACAATGACATTTGTAAATTCCCGCACCAGCCGCAGCGCGTTGTCATCGGCAAAATCCGCATACGCCTCATCAATCAGCAGCACGCCGGACAGTTTCGAAGCCAGCGCGGCCAGCGCATCAATCGGCAGCAGCTCACACGTCGGGGCATTGGGATTGCAGATCATCGTCAGCGCCGCATCAGCCTGTGCCAGTTGAGCGAGGGCATCGGGAGCGTTTCGGTCGATTTCTATGGTCGGGCAGCTCTGAATCGCAGCCAGTACCGGATACAGCGAATACGTCGGCTGGATAAACGCCGCCGGCCGTCCAGCGTCGCAGCAGGCACGCACGACAATATTGAGCAAATCATCGCCGCCGTTGGTGCAGCACAGGTTTTCCGGCTGCACATCCAGCACCCCGGCTGCTGCCCGTCGAAACACATCGCCGACCGGATCCGGATAGCGGCGAAGCTGCTCGGCAGTCGTGGTCCGAATCGCCTCCAGCACCGCCGGCGACGGCGGATACGGATTCTCGTTCGTGTTCAGCTTGACCACATCAGTCTGTTTGGGCTGAAACCCCGGCACATACCCCGCCATCCGTTCAATGTTGTCTCGAAAATAAGCCATCTTCATTATTTCCTATTGCCTATATTCTATTTCAAATTGGAAATATGAAATAGGAAATTTGAAATATTCTATTTGCCGCAATAGTCGATGAGCCGTCCGATTTCGCTGCGCAGGTCTTTGCGGTGGATGATCATATCGACAAACCCGTGCTCCAGCAAGAACTCGGCCCGCTGGAAGCCTTCGGGCAGCTCGATCTTAATGGTCTGCTGGATGACGCGGGGACCGGTAAAGCCGATCAGGGCGCCGGGTTCGGCGATAATCACATCGCCCAGCATCGAAAAGCTGGCCGCCACGCCGCCGGTGGTCGGATCGGTCAGGACGGAGATATACAGCCCGCCGGCTTCATCATAGCGGGCCAGCGCGGCGCTGGTCTTGGCCATCTGCTGCAACGCCACGACGCCTTCATGCATTCGCGCCCCGCCGGAACAGCTCACCACTACCAGCGGCAGATTTTCTTCGATGGCCCGATCCACGCCGCGGCAAAACTTTTCGCCGACGACCATGCCCATCGAACCGCCCAAAAACGAAAAATCCATCGCCGCCAAAACCACCCCGCGTCCGCGGATGAACGCTTTGCCGACGAGAATGGCCTCGTGCGCACGATGGGCTTTCGGATCCGCCTTGATGCGGTCGCGGTAGTGCTTATCCCCCCAGACGAAGGAAAGCGGGTCGCTGCTGGCCAGGTCACGAGCCAGCTCTTCAAAGGAACCTTCATCGACAAGCTGCTGCACACGCGTCGGCCCATCGATGCGAAAATGATGACGGCACTCCGGGCAGACGCCAAGATTCTGATCGACGGTTTTTCGATACAGCATATTCCGGCAGGAAGGACAGGACAGCCACAACCCTTCGGGCATCTCCTTGCGGGGTTTGAGCGAAAAACCGTCCCAGCCTGCTTTTTTATTCTTTGCCATAGCAATCATTTTTTCAATAAATTCGAAATCCGAATCTCGAAATTCGAAACAAATTCCAATTACAAACAACACCTTTGGGACGATACCAATTTTTTGTATTGTTTCGGATTTCGATTTTCGTGCTTCGGATTTTCTCAGTATTACCCATTCTCAATGGCCCGCCGTATCGCATGGATGGCCGCAGCCCGGTCGGACTGACCGAAGATGGCGTTGCCGGCCACAAACGTATCGGCGCCGTAGCGTTTGACCGTGCCGGCGGTCGTCGGGTCAATGCCGCCATCGACCTCAATACGCACGTCCGGACCGACAATCTGACGCAGACGAATACACTTTTGCGCCGCCCGGTCCATAAACGACTGGCCGCCGAAACCGGGATTGACCGTCATCACCAGCACCATATCGCACAACGGGGCGACCGGCTCGACCGCCTCAACCGGCGTATCGGGATTTAACGTCACCCCCGCCGATACGCCCAGATCGTGAAGCGTCCTGACAAACCCGGCCGGATCGCTGACCGTTTCGATATGAAACGTGATATGGTCGCTGCCGGCCTCGACAAACCGCTCGGCATATGATTCAGGGTCGGTCATCATCAAATGCGTATCCAGCACAGCGTCGGTACATTTGCGAATCCAGGCCACCACCGGCGGGCCGAACGTCAGATTCGGCACAAAATGCCCGTCCATCACATCCAGATGCACCACCTCGATCCCCGCGGCCGTGACCTCCGCAATTTCCGAGGCCAGACGGGCAAAATCGGCGCTGAGGATCGACGGTGCGATCTGAAACGTCCCGGCCTGAGGCAGTCTGCGTCTGTTCATCGTCTTCTGCTCTGTTTTTATTTTTCGTCCAGGATTTCAAGGCATTTGAACTTCTTGCCTTCGAGAAACTCCAGACTCGCGCCGCCGCCGGTCGAGATATGGCTGACGCGATCCTGCAAGCCGAGCTGTGCAATGGCGCTGGCGCTGTCGCCGCCGCCGATGATGCTGCGGGCGCCTTTGTCGGTCGCCTCGGCCGCCGCGATCGCCACCGCCTTGGTGCCGGCGTCAAACGGCTCCAATTCGAACACGCCCATCGGTCCGTTCCAGACAATGGTCTTTGCGTTTTTCAGCTTCTCGGCAAACAGTTTCTGCGTTTGGGGGCCGATGTCCAGCCCTTCCCAGCCGTCTTCGATGTCGCCTTCAACGACCTTGTGCTCGGCGTTGGCCTTAAACTCTTTGGCAACGACCGTATCGACCGGCAAGACGATTTGGCAGCCGATTTCCTCGGCCTGCCTGAGCAGATCGCTTGCTTTGTCGGCAAAATCCGTTTCGCACAGGCTGTTGCCGACGCGCTTGCCCTGCGCCTTGAAAAAGGTATAGGCCATCGCTCCGCCGATGAGAATGCTATCGACCTTGCGCAGCAGGTTCTCAATGACGCCGATTTTATCAGAAACCTTCGCCCCGCCCAGAATCGCCACAAACGGACGCTTCGGCTGCTCAAGGGTATCGCCGAGATACTTCAATTCTTTTTCAATCAAAAAGCCGATGACCCGATCCTTGCCTTCCATCAGCATCGGCACCGTGTACATTGAGGCGTTGTCGCGGTGGGCCGTACCAAAGGCGTCATCCACATACACATCCGCCAACTCGGCCAACTGACCGGCAAACGCATCCTTGGCCTGACGCAACTGGGCGTCTTCCTTGGCGGCCTTGTCTTTGATGGTTTCCTCTTTGTGAAAACGCACATTTTCCAGCAGCATCACATCGCCGGGTTTCAGCGCGGCGGCTTTGGTCTTCACGTCCGGACCGATGCAGTCCGGGACAAAGAGAACGGCCTTGCCCAGCAATTCGCCCAGCCGACCGGCGACCGGCGCCAGCGAGAATTTCGGATCCGGCGCGCCCTTGGGACGCCCCAGATGGCTCATCAAAATCAGCGAACCGCCCTGCTCCAGGACGTGCTTGATGGTCGGCAGCGCCTGGACGATGCGGTTGTCATTGGTGATGTTCTGTTGGTCGTCGAGCGGCACATTAAAATCCACCCGCATCAACACTTTTTTTCCCTTCACGTTAATATCGGCTACTGTTTTTTTGGCCATAGACCTATCCTTTCAGACAATCCTTTGTTTGTCGTCTATTGTATGGTTTGTCTTCGCATCCGTAAGCAAGAAAAGCCCGCGGCCAGGCGCGGGCTTTCGACTCTGTGACACGCATCGCGCCCGAATGGGCGAAAAGCTGTTTACAGCTTCGCGATTTGTTCGATGATATCAACGGTACGGCAGGAATAACCCCATTCGTTGTCATACCAACTGACGACCTTGACGGTCTTGCCCTGCACCATCGTGCACAGCGAGTCAAAGATGCTCGAATGGGTGTTGCCGATGATGTCGCTGCTGACGATCGGCTCGTCGCAATAGGCCAGAATCCCCTTGAGCGGGCCTTCGGCGGCCTTCTTGACGGCGGCGTTGACTTCCTCTTTGGTCACTTCCTTCTTCAGATCGGCCACCAGATCCACACAACTGCCGGTAATCACCGGCACGCGCAGGGCGTAACCGTCCAGCTTGCCTTTCAGATGCGGAATGACCAACCCGACGGCCTTGGCCGCGCCGGTCGTCGTGGGAATAATGTTCATAGCCGCCGCACGGGCACGACGCAGATCGCTGTGAATCTGATCGCACACATTCTGGTCATTGGTGTAGCCGTGGACCGTAACCATCAGGCCTTTTTCAATACCGAATGCGTCATCCAGCGCCTTGGCCAGCGGGGCCAGACAGTTGGTCGTACAGCTTGCATTCGAAATCGATTTGGTCGACGCCGTGATGTCTGCGTCATTGACGCCCAGAACGACAGTGGCGTCGATGTCATCCTTGGCCGGGACGGTCAGAATCACCTTTTTGGCGCCGGCCTTGATGTGGTCTTCGTATCCGCCCTTGGGGGAAGATTTCGAGCGGAAAATACCGGTGGATTCAACCGCCACTTCCACACCCATCTTGCCCCACGGCAAATCGGCCGGATTCCGCTCGGCAAGCGACTTGATGGATTTGCCGTTGATGATGATGCTGTCCTCGGTCGCCTCGACGGTTCCCTTCCACGGCCCGAACACCGTGTCATACTTGAACAGATGCGCCAGACTCTTGTTATCAGCCAGGTCGTTGATCGCGACCAATTCCAAATCTTTACGATCCATAATAATCCGAGCCACCGCACGGCCGATACGACCAAATCCATTAATTGCAACCTTTGTTGCCATCGAAAATCTCCTTTTCGAAAGACGTTAACACTCTATTTGCATACACTCTCCGCAGTTATACGGATTCACAGAGTGCGTAATGTAGAGCCAATCGGGTCCCCTGTCAAGATTTTTTGCCTGAATTCCGCAAAGTATCCCCCATATAACCAGCGGGAGGGAGATATTGATTTTTACATCTTTTTGTATTAGACTGTGGTTTTGACGTGAAGATCGTGCAATATGTCGGGAGCCAATATATGCCAGTGATTTCAATGTTTTTTGGAATTATTGTTCGGATGTTTTATGACGACCACAATCCTCCACATATCCATGTTGAGTATCAAGACCAAAAAGCCGTCATTGATTTTCGTGGAAATATCATAGGGAGATATTAAATCAAGAACTGCGTTGAGACTCATAAGGGAATGGATTGATTTGCATAGCGAGGATCTTATGTGCAATTGGGAATTGGCAAAAATAGGAGAAGAAATCAACAAAGTCAATCCTTTGGAGTAAAAATATGTGGAATTGTAACGAACTGACCAAGATACAATACAAAAGAGATTATGTTTATCACTTGACATTTGATGACAACACTTCGGGTGATGTCGATTTTTCAACATATCTCCATAAAGGACCAATCTTTGCGCCATTAGAAGACAAGGCTTTTTTTAAGCAGGCTCAAATTGAAGGCGGCACGATTGCATGGCCTAATGGGGCAGATATAGCTCCGGAAACGCTTTATGATATGGTTTCTCAAGCGTCTTTATCTCGATAGAAGATATTAATTTTGAGAATTTTTTTTGTTCGTTTTGACACTTTTGCCCGTTCATCCAGCCTCAGCGGTGCCAGATAGATGATTTTTTTTGTGTCGGCCAGCACAAAAACGCTTTGTCTTTGTGGTTTTAGTATTTGGGAATCCTGCAAAAATCGGGCAACTTTTTTCTCATGCCCCAGCCCCAGAGGCCAAAACCGGTCGCCCGGCCTGATTTGGCGTGCCACCAGCGGACCTTCGATTCGCTCGGCATCCAGCCATTCCGTACAGGGGGGCTTGTTTGCCAGATAATCAAAGAAATCCTTGCCTTTAATGTCAACATAATTAATCCGGATTGTATAGGGGCCAAAGTCAGCAACCGTTCCGATAGAAACAGCCACCGGTTCACTCGGAAACACAGACAGCCTCTCGATGGGCGCAGAAAAGGTCAATCTGTCGGCCTCCACGCTCACGGCAAGACGGCCCGGCCAGGTGATTTTCGCCGAATCCGCACGGGCGGCTTTCGCCATCAATTCTCGATAATGACGACTTGTTACGTCGCGTAATCCGCCCCCCAATGCACAAATCGCCCGCCCGATCAATTCGACCTGTACCCACGGCGACTGCCGGATAAACTCAGAACGGCTGTATGACAAAGTATGCTCGCTGCGATCAACGGGCTTGACCAAATCGGCGGTCGATTCCACGCGGAGCCGCGCCCAATGCCCGCATTCGGCCAGCCGCCGCAGTCGGGCCGCCACATCGGGCGATTGCTTGTGCAAGGCCGGCAGCAGCCGATGGCGAATCCGATTTCGCGTAAACGCATATGACCGATTGGTCGCATCGTCGCGCCACACCCAACCGCAATCCCTCAGATACGCTTCAATCTCCGCCCGCCGCACTGTCAGCAGCGGACGCACGAACCGCCGTCCGTTGAGCACCGTCATCGGCCGAATGCCGCACAAACCGCTAAGGGCCGTACCCCGCATCAGTCGATGCACAACGGTTTCGGCCTGATCGTCGGTCTGGTGGCCGGTTGCAACCGCCTGGCAGTTGGATTCATTTGCCAGCGCCGCCAATGCATCGAGCCGCAAAGACCGTGCGGCGGTCTCAATCGATAGTTTCTGTTTTTGGGCAGAACCGCGTACATCCACCCGCCGACAAACACAGGGCAGACTCAGCCGCTCGGCCATCGCTCGAACAAACGCCTCATCCCCGTTCGATGCGTCGCCGCGCAGCGTATGATTGACATGCCCGACGACCAGCCGTACGTTGAGCCGTCCGGCGGCGACCAGCCGATGCAGCACCGCCGCCAAAGCCACGGAATCGGCCCCGCCGGAGACCGCCAGCAGCAGACCGCTGATCCCGTCAAGCAGACAGTGCGACGCAATCCATTGTGCCGCCTTGTCTTCGAACGCGCCCCCCTTAGAAGCTGTATCGTACGGCGGCATAAATGTTGGTGTTGTCTTCGAACTGGCCGAAGAACGTGTGCGGCGATTTGCCCACAAAGACATTGGCGCCGGTTTCAAGCGCCAGATGATCCGTGGCCTTGTAGTGAATACTCGGACGCAGATAGGCGTCATTGTCGCTGGGACTGTAGTACGTAAACATCGACAGCTCAAGATTCTGATTCCACAGCAGCTGGGTCAGCCGCAGCGTCACCACGTGCCGGTCGCGGTCGCGCCGCTTCGAGCCGGTCGGGTGCGAACGCTTATAGGCGCTGTAGTCCAGCATCTGTTCGATATAGTACTGCACGCCGGCGTTCAGATCGGCGACGATTTCCTGCGTGTAGCCGACCAGATAGCGCATCTCGGAATTGTTAATCAGCGGGTCTTTGCCGCTTTTATCATCGGCGGATTCGTAGTAGCCTATTTCGGCATTGGCAATACCCGAACCCAGCGGACCGCGGACGCTGGCGCCGTACGCATTCAGATCCGGAAAAATCGGTCGGCCCGTCGTCGGCGACTGTCCGGCGGGACTTTTCCAAAAGCCGCGGTAGCCGTACAGCGCCACCTCATAGTTGCTGATGGTGCGATACAGCCGCACGGCAATTTCATCGTCACGAAACCAGTCATCAGGCCGCTCGGCCGGCGTGCGTCGGTCGCGGCCGGCGCGTCGATTCTCAGGGGCATACCAATACGACAACCGTTCGCCCCGAACATATCGGTCGGGATCAAACTGCGGCGTATAGACGATATCAATGTTGATCAGCTCGGTAAAAAAACTCAGCTTGGCCGCGTCGGACGGCGCTTTGAGGTAATCCACATCGCGCCCGATGAAAAACGCCTGCCAGTCTTTGGGGAACAGGTCATTGATAAACAACAAATCGCCCGTTCCCCAGGTCAAAATCTGCCGACCGATTTTGACATCCAGGTACTCGGTCGGACGGGCAAACACCCAGCCCTCGCGAAAATCAAAGTCGCCCTCTTCCAGCACAAAATCGCCCAGCAGATCGCCTTTGAACTTGAAATCCGCCCAGTCGGTGAAGGTGGACGCCTCAATCTGCAAGCGGGTTTCCATCACCGACTTGTCTTTCTGATAGCGGTCGTTCTGCGTGCGATACCCTCCGCGCATCTCATAAAACCCGTGAATCTGAGGCGGAGAAAAGTCGTCCCAAAACGACCCGCCTTCATCGGCAAAGACAAGAGCGGCAAGCAAAAGAGATATTATTCCGATACCTGTTTTCTTAAAGATTGCTTTGCCCATCGTAAAACCTCAGGTATTATCTTCCGCCCCTTTGGGGTGTTTGCCTTTTACCTTTTTCCTTTTTCCTTTTGTTTACCGCATCGCTTCGCGCGGCGGGCGTTTCAGGTAGCGTTCGGTAAAGATCGTGTCGTTTAGGCCAAGATTGTACTGGATGTCGGAAAAGGTCATCTCGGTGGCGCTGCCGCTTTTGAGGTCTTTGACGACGGACTGCGTCACCGTCGGATATTCGACCTCTTTGCCGTCTTCTTTGGCCTTGATCATCTCAAGTTTTTTGGATTCGATGACGCGATAGAGCGACTCGTCCTTTTCATAATACTCCATCTTCATCGGCATAAACGTCGTTTTATCGATAAAAACCAGAAAATACGTAAACTCGACCGTCTCCGGTTTTTTGGGCACACTTTTAATGACATAGTACTCCTCGGTGGTGCGGAGCAGCTCGTGCGTATCTTCCAGCAGACTGCGCCCGGACACATCCTCATACAAAAAGTCTGAGCCGACAAAGCTGGTGCGTTTGTCGCCGGCGGCAATGCGCCGCACCAAATCCAGATTCGGCAGATACAGCCAGCGGTCGTCGTCCTTGTCCAAAGCGGCGTACTTGTGCACCATAAAGACCATCCGCCGCACATCGGCCGGCGCCTGGAAATAGACAAAATATTTCTGATCGTCGTTGTCCGGGTCGTTCTTGCGCAGAATAATGAATTCGCGATTGCGCGTCCGGCCCTGCCGGTCGGTGATGGTCATCTTGACCTTGCTCTTGCCGTCCTGACCCTGATAATAGGCCACATGGTTGGCCTGGGTAATGATTTCATCGACCGACGGCGTTTGCGCCTGCACATTATGCGCAAGCACAATCACAGAAAATATAAAACTTGTCACAAAGAATCCGGCCATTTTGCGTTTCATAAGAGCACCTCACATTTTGATTTTTAATCTGTCATTTTTCATTTTGCATTTTGATCTTTTATTTCCGCTTTGCACGCCTTGCGTCGGGCCATCAGACCGCAGGCCAGCATCAACACCGGCACCACGGCCAGGCTGACGACCGTCAGTTTGGTCACACCCATCTGCCAGTACTGATGCAGATTCAGGGCAATCAGCACCACCACGGCAATGGAAATAACCAAACAAAAGCTGCAATTGCAGGACACCGATTCGATCTGAGCGGGCTTCTTGAACAGCCGCGATTCGGCAACCGCCATCACCGCCGGCAGCGCCAGCAGAGTGATAATACCCGATACGGCCATGATCGCACACAGAAAAATACCGACGGTCTTGTACGGCACCAGCGGCGCAGCCAGCAGCGGCAAAAAACCGATCGCAACCACCAGCACATTACGACTGATCGCGCGGGCCGGCTCGCCGAACATCTCCGGCGCCGTCCCGGCCCAGGAGCCGCTCTTCTTGTGCATCTCCCGGCTGCGCTGGAGAAAGTGAATCGCAAAGTCCACCGCCATCCCCAGCGTCAACGCACTGAGCACCGCCACCGGCATATCGTAATCCTTTCCGACAAATCCGATCACCCCGTAAATCGCCGCGATGGTAATGGTCAGCGGAACCATACACAACAGGCCCCACAGCGGCGAACGGAACAGGATCGACATCATAATAAAGACCACCAGAAAACTGCCGAGGAACGATTGCAGCATCCCCCAGACCATCTTGTCCTGCCAGATGATGTTGATATAGGTCAGACCCGCCCAGTGATGCTCCAGCGGCGCCGGCGGCGGATGTTTCTGAAAATACGCATCGACCGCCTCGACGACCCGTTCCATATCCTTGTTGTCGCCGCTGGTCAACTGCATCCAGATC
>DSDR01000165.1 GCA_011048645.1 Phycisphaerales bacterium | reverse complement strand
CATCTGCTCGGCCGGGGCCGTTTTACTGATCAAACCCAGCCACTGGATCATCGCCGCCGCCGAGGCGCCCTCATCGGCGGCAAGCTGCTCGTAAATTTGTGCGGCTTGGTCAGCGAACCCGCTTTCATAAAGCAAATCCATCAATGACAGTTGGATTCGAACGGTACTTGCGTCTTCTGACGAATGAGCCGCCAGCCAGTCGCGAAGAACACCGACAGCCTGCTCCGATTTCCCGACACGGTGCAACGTCTGCACCCGCATTTCCGTTATCGCGGGATCGTCCGGAAATCGACGAGCCAACTGATTGAGCGTTTCCAGCGCCACCGACGGCGAACGGACAGCCTCCACGCGCGCTTTTGCAACCAACAACGCGCGACTTTCAGGCAGCACCGCCAGCCCGCGAAGCACGGTATCCATCGCCATGCCCGGCTGACTGCTTCGCAGATACCACTCGGACAGCATCGCCCAGGCCTGCTCCAGCCGCGGGAACTCATTGACCAGCGCGTTCAAAATCCGCACCGCCTCGGCGGTCGAGCCGCCGCCCTGATCCAACAGCAGCGCCGCTTTCCTCAGGCGCAACTGCACGTCGCGCGGCTGCTGGGCGAGGGCTTTTTCAAGAAGCCCCATCCCTTCTTGCTGGGTCAGAGGATTGACCAGCAAAAGCGTCGCGGTCTGCTTTTGGGCATCAAATGAATCCGGCTGAAGGCTCAATGCCTTACGCGCCGCGTCAAGGGCCTGTTCCGGACGTCCGGACGCCCCATACAATTCGCTGATATTCAGCCAGACACCCACGTTGTCATCGGCGCGATGAACGATCTGTTGAATATCTTCGATCGCCCGTTCCGTCTCACCCAGGGCAAGCAGCACGCGGGCGCGGAGGCGATAGGCGTCCACGTTGTCGTGCTGTTCGAGAAAGCGATTGCACACTGCCAGCGCCTGATCCTGCTGCCCCTGACGTAAATGCCAGTCCGTCAAAGCGGCGTGTGACACAGCCGTATCAGGATTTTCGTCAATCAGCTCGTCAATCAGCGTCTTAGCTTCGTCGTATTGTTCGCTGCGTGTTTTCAATAAAGCCAGCGACAACTTGGCGCTGCTGTCGGTTACATTCGCGGCAATCATTTTTTCAAGCAGATTTTCAGCGGTATCCAAACGCCCTTGCCGAAGATGGCTTTGCAGTTCAAGCTGCGTGAGCCGAGGATCGGCGTGACCGGCGGCCAGCAGATCGGCCAGCAATTGTTCGGCCTGACGGTATTCTTCGGCGCGATACATGGCCCCCATCGCCGCAATCGCCAAATCCACATCGCCGGGATGTCGAGTCAGCGTATCCCGATACAGCGACACGGCCAGCCGTAAATTGCCCGCCTGTTCATGGGCGGCAGCCAATAGCATCACACTTTGCCGGTCGTCGGGATTGGCGGTCAGATTCTCATTCATCAAAGCGATAATCTGAGGATAGCGGCTTTCAAAATCGCCCCGCGTCATCCAGACAGAGGCCTGTTCAATTTTCCACAGCCGGCCCGCCTGGCCTTCAATCGCCTTGATCTGATCGACCCATTGCTGCAATTGGTCCAGATCGGCGTCATTACGTCTCAGGGCGAGCAACTGACGACGCGCAAGAATATCCTGCGGATTTTGCTCGGCCAGCTTTTTAAACAGATTAACGGCATCCTCAATCTGCCCGGTGCGGCGGTAAAGGTTGCCCATCCAGAGCTGTACCTTTCGCTGATCCTGCCCATCCATCCGCGCTTCGGCTTCCTGCAAAAGGACAAGGGCCTTGAGAATTTCATCCGCATCGGTCAACAGAGCCGCTCTTAATATCACCGGCTCGGAGGCCAGCGGGAATTGCTCAATGGTCTGATCGAGAATCTCGGCGGCCTGCTGAACCTGCTGACGCCGTAATGCATATTCCGCCTCGGCAATTCGCGCCTGCACCGTCTGTCCGAAACGATCATTAACCACGTCCAGCACCGCCTGAGCCTTTTGCCAGTCCTGACGATTCAGGGCAATCCGAAAGGCCAGTAAGCGATTCTGAAGCGAATCCTCGGCAGCGATCAGTTCTTCGAGCAACTGATCAACGCGCTGCTGCATCTGCGGCTGCGCACTGAGCATTTCAATGCGACATCGCATATGCACGCTTTGCGCCTCGGGGCTATCGGGGTTGAGCCGCACCGCCGCGGCGGCGTATTCAGACGCCTCGGCCCATTGGCGCATGTCAACAAAAATACGAGCCAGCATCAATTGGGCGGTAAAAGAACGGGGATTCTGGTTGATGTAACGCCGAAGGATTTCGATGGCGCTGGTGCGGTCTTCCAAACGCAACGCGCCTTCGGCCAACTTCAGATAAACCGATTCGGAGGTGTAATTTTGAACCAGCGCCTCGCGCCATTGCTCCATCGCTCGCGGCCAATCGCCCTTTTGTTCGGCCAGCAGCCCGTTCAGATAACACGTCAGCCCCGGATTAAGCTCGGTTTCCTGCAACTTATCCATCGCACTCTGGGCGGACTCAAGGTCGCCGGCGCTTAAAAACAACTCCACCGCATAGGGCAAAAAGACGACATTGTTGACGCCCAGATGCTCAAGCCCTTCACGCGCCGTCTGAATCGCCGTGTCGGGATCTCGGCGTCGGGCCGCGGCCACCGCCCGAAGCTGCCATAATTCCGGCAATTGCGGATTTTTGGCAAAAATCGCATCCAGATGCGCCTCAGCCTGTTCCATCGCGTCCAGACGCAGCCAGGCCGCCGCCAGCGCCAAATGCGTTTGATTGTCGGACAAATCACAGGCAGCGGCCTGCTGAAGACTGCCTATCGCCTCTTCACGCTGTCCGGTCCGCGTTAAAAAACCCGCGCGGAGAATATACGCCTGCGCCTTGTCGGGATTGTTTTGAACTGCCTCATCAATCCATTGGCGCGGTGTTTTCTCAAGTAAATCCGGCTGCTGTTCAGCAATGTGGGCCAACAACTCATACGCCGTCACTTCGGACGGTTCACGCTCCACCAGCTCAGTAAGCAGTTCGGCGGCCTGTTCGAATTTACGCTGCATCACCAAAGCTGTCGCCAGTCGCCGAGCAATGCCGCTGTCGTCCTGCTGCTCAAGAAAGCGCGTTGCGATCAACTCCGCCTCACCGGCGACCTGCGCCTGAAGATACAAATCAATCAGCGATTCGGTCGCTTCGGGATGCGTCGGGTCAATCCGCAGGATCGTGCGGTAAGCATTCACGGCCTGGGCGTAATTTTCGCGCCGAAAAGGCTGAATGCGGGACTGTGCGTGGCCATATTTCAGCAGAACATCAACATCGGACTGATGGACGCTCAGATATTGCCCCAAGCCGGAGGCCGCCTCGCGCCAGCGGTTTTCTTCATAGGCCGCAAGCCCCTTTGCCAGGCCCTGTTCGGCACGCTGCGTTCGATTGAATTTTCGCAGGCCGACCACCGTTGCCCCGATGGCCGCGATCCCCAGAACCAATACCAAAACCAGTTTCCAGTTAACATACCCTTTCTTCATAAATCCCCTCAACAAATAGAGGTTGATGATATTCAAAACACTTCAATTTGTTGTATTGTATCGACCATTTCCGTATTTCACACAAATTTTCCGGTTTTTTCGGGAAAGGCCCTGCCGTCTTATCTTCGCAATTCCGGCAAATCCGGCTCCACGTGAACAATGACATTGATCGGACGCGGGATTTGCTCATGCAGATTGCTTTCCAGCGTATCGGCAATACGGTGAGCCTCGGCGATGTTTAATTGCGGCTCGACCAAAATGTGTAAATCAATGAAAATTTCACGTCCGACGCTGCGTGTCCTTAACCGATGCCATTGGCAAATACGCTCATCCGACTGAATGACATTTTCGATTTGCCGGAGTGTTTGGCGGTCAACCGCCCTTTCGGATAATTCACTAAAACAATCGCCGATAATGCGCACCGCGACCAGGATAATCATCAGCGCCACCGCCAGCGCCGCCAGCGGATCGCCGTATGCGTACCCCAGCCGCACCGCCAGCGCCCCGGCCAGCACGGCGATGGAACTGAGGGCGTCGCTGCGATGGTGCCAGGCGTTGGCGTAGAGCGCTGTGCTGTGCGTTTTGATTGCAACGCGCCGCGTCCATTGATACAGCGCTTCTTTGACGCCGATGGACAGGATGGCCGCTGTAAAGACCGCCATACCCGGTACGACGGAATCCGATCCGCCGGGCAAATGCATCTGTGCGATATCTCTGCCGGCTTTGTAAATCATCCCGACGCCGACCAGCGCCAACGCCGCCGCGACAAAGGCGGCGGAAAAGGTTTCTATTCGTCCGTGACCATAAGGATGGTTGTGATCCGGCGCTTTGCCGCCGAAATAGACGCCGAAAATCACGGCGATGTCGGTCGCCAAATCAGAAAACGAATGAAAGCCGTCGGCCACCAGCGCCAGCGAGCCGCCCAGCAGCCCCGTGGCCGTCTTGATAATCGCCAACCCCAGATTGCCCCACAAACCGACCCATGTGATGCGGCAAATCGAAGCATCATCCTGTCGGCGGTCATAGTGCATAAGCTACAAGACCTCTTTGCGAATGGTTTCAATCTGTTCGGTCCAGCGGCGCACGGTGTCGGGATCTTTGGCTTCCATAATAATGCGCATAATCGGCTCGGTGTTGCTGGTGCGAATATGGATCCAGCCGTCGGGCAAATCCAATCGGCACCCATCGGTTGTATCCATGCGAGCCTCGGCAAAGACGGTTTTGGCTTTTTCGATCATCGCCTGAGCCTGCTGTTTGTCGGCGGGATATTTGGTCTTGACCATGACATAGTTGCCGATCTCGTCGGCCAGTTTGCCGACCGGCTTGCTGGTCTCGGCCATCAACTGCAACACCAGCGCCATTGCGACCAGGCTGTCGCGCACCGGCCCGATCCGCAGATCGATGACGCCGCCGTTGCCCTCGCCGCCGATGATGCAGTGATGTTGAAGCATCGCCTCAGCGACATTGGCCTCGCCCACGGCCGTGCGAATGACCGAGCCGCCCGCGGCGGCGGCGATGTCGTCAATCATTCGCGACGTCGAGAGATTGGCCGCGGCCGTACCGCTTTGCTTGCTGAAGACATACCTGGCCGCCAGCGCCAGCGAATACTCCTCGCCGATATAACGGCCCTGCTCATCCACAATGGCCAGCCGGTCGGCGTCCGGATCCTGCGCAAAGCCGATGTGGGCCTTGTGCTGTTTGACCTGGCCGCACAAATCCGTCAGATTCTCAGCCGTCGGTTCCGGGGTATGGGCAAACAGGCCGGTCGGTTCGATGTTCAGCGGAATCACCTCGCAGCCGAGTTTCTCAAGCAGGTAGCGTCCCGCCACCCCGCCGGCGCCGTTGACGCTGTCCAGCACCACCTTGTACTGTTTTTCGGCGATAAGCGCGGGGTTAATCACCGCCATCACTTTTTCCGTATGAACACGCGGCGTTTGGCCGTTGCAGGTGATTTTTCCGCAGTGCAGTGAGTCGGTCAGGAAAAACGCGCGTTGATGATACCGGCCGATGATGTCCTCGGCCATGGAACGCGGCGGCGCAATGCCGTTGTCCAGCAGCAATTTAATGCCGTTCCATGGAATCGGATTGTGGCTGGCGGTAATAATGACCCCGCCGTCGCAGTGCAGATGCCGCACCATAATGCCGACGCCGGGCGTCGAGCAAATGCCCAGATCCACCACATTAACACCGCCGGCGGCCAGTCCGGCTGCAACGGCGGAAAACACCATCTGGCCGGACGGACGTGAGTCGCGGCCCACCGCCACAGTCAGTTTCTTGTCCGGTTTCCGTTCCCGCAAAAATGCACCAAACGCGCACCCGTAAGCCGCGGCGATTTCCGGCGTGAGATTTTCGCCGACAATCCCCCGCATCCCGCTGATACTGATGATCAATTCCTGTGACATAATTCTGAACACAAATTGGGGTTTTCGGATTCTATAATTTTCGTGAATGTTCCAGCGTCAGTTTGAGTTTTTCAACCAGCGTCTCCACTTGTTTGTCTTGCAGTGACAGAATATCCCGCAGGGCCTGGCCGATATGCGGCAGGTAGGTCTCGATATAGCTGCGCTTGACCATTTCTTCCCGAATCCGCTTTTGACGGCGGACGTGGATGCCCAGTTTCCGCCCGCATTCCTGAATCGCCAGTTTGATTTCCTTGATGATTTCCGGATAGTGAGCCACGGCCTCTTTGCTTTCGGAGGTAAACGGAACCCAGACTGAGGCAATATGCACCATCATCAGCAGCGGCCCGGCCGGCAACGCGCCTTTGCTTTGGCTCAGGCCGTAATTGCGCCAGTTGGTCTCCAGCACTGCCTTATAGGTCGCGCAGGCCGATTGCTGATACAGCAGCGGCACCCGATTGGCAAATCGAACCAGTCGCATCAGCGGCTCTTTATCATCGCCGTTGCCGCTGCCGTTTTTACAGCCGAAGGCCAGGGCCGCCTCGACAATAAACGGATTGCCGCGATAGACCGCGGGTTTGCGAGTGCAGCTTGAGTAAAAGTCCGCCTCCACGACGCGTTTCAGTCCTTCGATGAGCTTTTCTTCGCCGATCGGACCGATGCAATCGGTCGGGGGAGCCAGCAGTTTGGTGGAATTAATCGAATCGTACAGCTTTTCAGTTTCTTTGAGCGTTATCTTTTCGGGTTTGAGGTTGACCGAGAGTTTGGCCTTTTTACATATCTCACCGGCCAGTCGCTCGCTGACGCGCGAAAAATCCCGACGCAAAAAGTCTCTCAACTTCTTAGCCGAGCTTTGTCGTGCCATCTTGAACAATACCCCCAGTTCCACGCCATAAGGGTGCGGCTTGATTTCCATCGGAATAAACGGCAGTTCCTCCGTCTGGCGGGGATACTCAACCGTATTGCTGTCAGGTGTACAATAAATGATTGTCGCGTGCGGATTGGCCATCGCGGTCTGCGCCAGATATTCATCCACACTTTGCTTGCCTTTTTGATATCGGCCTTCCAGTGCGATGGTGACGCTTGTGCCCGTGGGCAAATCAAATTCGCACTCCTGATCGAGAATCACATCCGGACGGTTGCGCGTCGTATCAATCTGCACATGATAATGCATCGCCGGCTTTTTGGGATTGGTGCGCGTGATAATCTGCACCGGTTCACCCGTGGTCAGCAGGCCGTACATCCCCGCCGCGCTGATGCCGATGCCCTGCTGGCCGCGGCTCATTTTGAGGGTATGAAATTTACTGCCATACAGCAGACGGGCGAAGATATTGGGCACCTGTTTGGCGACGATCCCCGGCCCGTTGTCCTTGACCGTGACCCGAAATTTATTTTCGCTGCCGTTGAAGGCTTCAATCGTCACCGACACCGTCGGCAAAATGTGCGCCTCTTCGCAGGCATCCAGCGCGTTGTCCACCGCCTCTTTAATAGCCGTGAGCAGCGCTTTTCGCGGATTGTCAAATCCGAGCAAATGGCGGTTTTTAGCGAAAAACTCGCTAACGCTGATATCCCGCTGCTTTGCGGCCATACTCTCGGCGGTCGCGGCCTGATGCGCCCGGCGGGACTTTTTTTTTCCGCCGCCGCCGGAAACCGCCGCGTCCTCAGCCGACTCGGCGGCGGGCTGCGGCGCGTCAAGTACCGCAATCGCCGCCTCATCGACAGGGTCAAACGCAAAATCCAGTTGTTTCGAATCCTTCTTCTTTCGTGCCGTCATTCCATTCTCGCCTACGCTTTACTGCAATTTGCAGATGTACATCTCATTGACAAATTCAAGCTTGGACAGCTCATCGGCCGCTTTGGCATCCGGCGTCTTATCCAGACTGACCGCCAGAATCGCTTTGCCTTCTTCCAGTTTGTGGCCGACACCCATCGTGTTGATATTGACGCCGTGGTTGCCCAGCGTGGTGCCGATGGCGCCAATGACGCCGGGCCTGTCGTCATTGAAAATCACCATCATTGTGCCTTCCGGCGTCACCTCAATGCTGAAGCCGTCAATCTCGATAATGCGCAGCAGATTACCGCCGAAGACCGTGCCGCGAATGGTGCGTTTGACCTTGTCGGTTTTGACCGTCGCGGAAAAACTCGATTCGAGGTCTTTGATTTCGGCGTTTTTGGTCACATCGACGCTGATGCCGCGCTCTTTGGCCAGCAGACTGACATTGACCATATTGACCACGGTATCGAAATGCGGCTGCAGCAGACCGATGGTAAAGGAAGGCGTTACCGCCTCGACCGCCTTTTCGGCAATGGCGCCGCGATATTCGACCTTGATGTTCTGAATATGGCCGGGCGCAATGGTGGACATCATCGAACCGATGCGCTGAGCCAGCTCGGCGTAACGGCACACAATCGGGGCAACTCCGGCGCCCATGGCCGGGGCATTCAGCGCGTTGCGAATCGGGCCGCCCTTGATGGCATCCACAAGGATCCGTGCAGCCTCGACGGCTACTTCAATCTGCGCTTCCTCGGTGCTGGCGCCCAGGTGCGGCGTGACCAGACAATTGGGGCACTCGGTAAACCGGGTATTGTCCGGCGGCTCTTTCGAAAAGACATCCAGCGCCGCACCGGCAATGGTGCCGGACGTCAGCGCATTGTACAGATCATCCTCATTGATAATACCGCCCCGTGCACAATTGACAATTCGACACGTCGGCTTCATCATCTTCAGCTCTTTGGCGCCGATCATATTCAGTGTCTGCTCGTTTTTCGGCACGTGCAGCGAAATGAAATCGGATTCTTTGTAGATGCGTTCGAGATTATCGGTCACCTCAATGCCCAATTCCTCGGCTTCTTTCGGCGCGGCAAACGGATCGTAGCCGATGACTTTCATATTAAATCCCAGCGCCATTCGCACCACTGCCATGCCGATGCGACCCAATCCGATCACGCCCAGCGTCTTGTTATTGAGCTGATTGCCGGTATAACTTTTGCGGTCCCATTTGCCGGCTTTCAGACTGTTGCAGGCCGGCACGACATTGCGGCTCAGCGCCAGCATCAGCGCCATCGTATGCTCGGCCGCGCTCATCGTGTTGCCGCCGGGAGTGTTCATCACAATGATGCCTTTGCGAGTGGCCGTCGGCACATCGACGTTATCGATCCCGACGCCGGCGCGGGCGATCGCCTTGAGTTTGCCGGAATGTTCAAGAACGTTGGCGGTAACCTGCGTCCCGCTGCGGATAATCAACCCGTCAAAGTCGCCAATTATTTTGATCAACTCCTCCTCGCTCAGTCCCGTCCTGACGACCGGCTCAAAATCCGGCGTGGATTTGAGCAAATCGATTCCTTCCTGGGCCAATTTGTCGCTGATTAAGATTCTGTACATTGAAGCCTCCTAAAAAGTTTCCATTTCGAACGCCTCCTGTATGGAGATGCGTTCATCCGAGTTTTTGTAATACATTTTTACGATGGGATACAGATTTCGCACAATACAATGTGCCGTTGAAGCCGACATCTGCGACAAGATTGCCGCCCGGTCGCCTTGCCCCAGTTCAATGGCAATATCGTGGACTTTGCCTTGTCCGCTTTTCGGCCATACCGGCTGATTGGCCTGAACATCCAAAAGAAGCGAACGCGTCGCCATACGTCCAAAATGATAATTGCGAATATTCATCGGAAGCAGTTCGTATTCCTCGATGCGCACCATCAGCACCAGTTGCGTCCCCGCCTGCCGGGCGGCCGCTTCGGGCGTCTGGACGCCGTCCGGCGCAGCAGTTCGACTGTCGGACTGAACCTGTACATTGTTGGGTTTGATCCTGGCTCGTGCGACCAGATGGTCGTAAAGCGAAGCGGCCAGCTTCTCGGCGGCATCGACATCCGCCGCCGCCGAACGCGGCGCCTCGACCCAGATCAGTACCTTTTTGTCCTGATTGGCGACCAGGTCGTACTCCGGCTTGACTTTGCCGTAGATACCGGCATCGCCGCAACCGGCCAGCGTCAAGGCCAGTCCCGCCGCCGCGAACAGACAGACTGTATTTGTTGCTTTCATCTTCAATCTCTTACCATCCGTTTCCCTGCATGGCAGCGCGCAAAAGCGTGACCATCCAGCCGGCTAAAACGATGATCGCTGCGCAGAGCACTAAATACTTTATCCCGACCGTCTTGACCAGACGGCTCAGAAGGTTAAACTCTATCCCAAACACAGCGATAAGTAAAGCATAAATCCCGACCGCCAGCGCCGCTGCACAAAAAAAAGCCGCCGCCGGCTGAATCGTAAACGCCTGAATCGGATGGCCGGTTACGAACATTTCCATTGCGTGCGTCCAGCCGCAGCCCGGACAAGGCAGGCCGTATCGCTGTTTGAACCCGCAAACCCCCACCCAGAATCCCAGATGGATCGTCCCCTTCGCCGAGAGCCACAATACCGCCGTTATCGCCGCCAGCGCCATAAAAATCAGCGCCGCCGCGATTCGACAGGCAAACGAACATCTCGGTCTTAAATTTCCGGAATTTGTCTGTTGGCGTTCAGGCATAAGGGTGTTAAAATAGAGACCGTATAATGAATTGTCAAGGCGAAAGGAGCTTCAATGACGCTTTCATACACGGAATTGCGCCAAATGCTTGAGGCCGCAGTTGTTGCGGCCCGTTTGGGTGGACAGCGGGCTATGGAAGAACTGCGCTATGTCAGTCGAACCGTCAAAAACGGCGGTGAACTGGTCACGCAGGCCGATCCGATCTGCCAAAAAATCATCATCGACCGAATTCGAGAAGCCTATCCCGATCACGGCTTTTTGGCCGAGGAAGGGACCGACGGCAAGCCGCTGAAGTGGACGCCGCGAGGCGACCAGGCCGTCTGGTGGGTGATCGACCCAATCGACGGAACCAATAATTACGCCAATGGATTGTTGTGTTTTTCGGTCAGTATTGCCGCCTTTATTGAAGGGCGCCCTGTCGTGGCCGTGGTGTTTGATCCGGCAACCGAGTCGATGTTCACCGCTGTTCAGGATGGAGATACTCAGCTTAACACCGTCCGCGTTGCCGCCGGCCAGGACGGCGTCACCAAGTTTGCCCAGTTCGGCATCGACAGCAATGCAAACCCGCGAACGGACCAAGCAGTTTGTCGGTTGATGAGCATCTGCCGGATCCGGGCACTGGGATCAACCGCCCTGCACCTGGCCTATGTTGCCCGCGGCGCTCTGATCGGCGCTGTGACCCATTCGGCGCGTCTCTGGGACATTGCCGCAGGCATTCTGCTGGTCGAACAGGCCGGCGGTCGGGTCACGGATCTGGACGGCAACTCCTTGCCGTCATTCGACTTGGATCAATATAACGGTGAACAATATCCGGTTTTGGCGGCCAATAAGAAAACGCATCCCGAATTGCTGTCCCTGTTCAAACAGTAAAATAATCGGAAAATAATTGAAACGCGGCAATACCAGAAGCGTCATAATGAAGGGCCGACATAGCGAAAACAGAACCCATTTTTAGAATCAGGAGGCAAAACAATGAAATCACGTACCCTTACCCAATTCACCCTGACAGCCGTCGTCGTATGGGCAGCGGCGTTTGCTCCGTTTCAGCCCGTTGCAACGGCGGCCGCCGATGATACACTGCTGGAAATGATACCCGAAGACGTTGTGTTCTGCGTTCGGATCAATCAGTTCAATACCGCTTTGGGCAGGATGGATCAGTATTTGGCCGGGGCCTCTCCGCTGCCGGTCAGTTTGATTATGCTGGCCAATATGCAGCTTGCCGGCATTGTCGGCGATCCCATGCTGACCGGCATCGATAAAAACGGAACCTTTTCACTGGTGGGATTTGTCTCGGAGACCGGCGTTGAAATGGCCGTGCTGGCGCCGGTAACCCGCTACGAAGACTTCATTCAAAATCCGGCCTGTTCAGCGACCGACACCCCTAATTTGACCTTGCTTTCGGCTTCCAGCTCACCGGTCGGGCCGCTGGCGCTGATGCCCGCTCCGAGCGGCCAATTCGCCCTGGTCGGGCCCGAATTTGATCAAGATAATTTGCTCAAAGTGCATCAGCGACTGGCCGCAAACGGCGCGAAACTGGCCACCCGGCTGGATGTCGAGCAAGCCGCTCAGGCGACTGCCGCCCCTGCATGGGCATTCGTCAATTTAGCCCAATTGTATGATCTGTTCGGCCCGATGGCCCTCGAAGGGATTGGTTCGATGATGATGGAGGTCCCCCAAGGCGAAGCCTTTAGCGAAATGTTCGAGCAAGGGTTGCCGGCGCTGTCCGAAGCGGTCCAACTGTTCTGGGGACAGGCCGATGCGATGACATTGGCCCTGACGCCGGAACCGGCCGTGGCCAATCTGGACATCACTTTTCAATCAAAAAACGGCTCGGAATTAGCCGGAATTCTCATTGCCGACCCCCAGGCCCGTCCGGGGTTTATGATGGCAGGCTATGCCGACGATACGGCGGCGATCAATGCTGTGATGAAGCACAATCGTCCGTTGATGGAAAAACTGTTTCAAAAATTCACCGCTATTCTGGCAGCCAATTCGAAGGACAAACCGCTGCCTGAGGGGCTGGATCAGTTTTTCGCTTATATGGAAAAAGCCATCGGCGCTATGGGCAGTGAGACGTTCTTTTCCTACAACTATGCCGCCGGTTTTCCGCCGTTTATGATGCGTCAGGCCCAGCATACCTCCGATCCTTCCT
>DSDR01000095.1 GCA_011048645.1 Phycisphaerales bacterium | reverse complement strand
CGAGCGCAGGCTGCCGGCCGACAGGCCGCAGATCGTCATCACCACGCCGCCCAGCAGCGACGCGGCCAGCACCGTCTCCAGCAGGCTGACGCCCCGACGACGAAACAGACTGTGCGTTGACAAACTCATATCATATCCAAATCAATTTGATCGGGTTCATAGGTTTCCGCATCGCCCATGATCAGTGTTGCTCGTGCGGTTGCGGCGCTGATCTGTACGGTAAAGGTCCGTTGCCCGTTGGTCAGCCGCACCGTGGCCGCATCGGCCCTGCCGTCGGGATAGAACGTAATGGCGCTGCTTGAATCGCCCAGCCCCTCGCTGCGAACCACCATCAGCCCCTCGAACAAGACCGATTCGTCCAGTTTGCCGGGGCGATGCCATAGATCGGACACCGCGGTAACCTCGTCCGTCTGCCGGTCGATCTGGACAATATAATACGCTTTGCTTTCGGGGTCGATGACCAGTCGGCAGACTTGTCCGCTCTCAATCGCCAGAACGCGGGCGTAACGCGCGGTCAGATAAAACCGCTCGGCGTTTTGACGCAGCGCCCAATGTCGCCACGTCTGGTTATACGTAATGAACGCCGCCGAGGTCAGCAGCGCCAACAGCGCCGCGGCCGCGGTCAATTCCACCAGCGTAAATCCACAGGATTGACGATGGGCCATTGATGATTGTCGATTTTTTTGTATTCCTGCGTTCATCGACCTACATTCCTACATTCCTACATCCCTACATACTTCTTTAGTCATTGTAAATATCTTCGTTTTCGCCTTCGCCGCCTTCGGTTCCGTCGGCGCCGTAACTGATCAGGTCAAATCCACCGGGGTTAATGACCCCGTTGGCAATATAGATAAACTCGTTGCCCCACGGATCGAGCAGGTCGCTGCGCCGACAATACGGGCCGGCCCACTTGTCTTCCAGTCCCGCCGGCGCCGCCAGCAGCGCGTCAAGGCCTTCGGCGTCGGTCGGAAAGCGTCCGCAGTCATATTGGAACCGCGCCAGCGCGCCTTCAAGAATGCCCATCTTGCCGCGTGCGATGTCGTGTTTGGCTTTGCCCAGCCCCTTGAACGCCCGCGGCACGACAAAGACCGCCAGCAGCGAAATAATCATCGCCACGGCCACCAGCTCAATAATCGTAAACGCCTTTCGTTTTCGTCGTTTCATTTTTCTCATCCTTACCATCATTTGTGAAATCCGTGGTTCCTTTTTCTACAACACGCTCAAGTCCATACCGACAATCGGCAGCAGCGTCGCGACGATAATGAAAAAGATCGCCACGGCCAGCAGTAAAATCAAAATCGCCGGAAACAGCGCCAAAAAGCGGTTCATCACCGTATCGGCGGTTTCATCAAACGTATCGGCGGCGCTGAGCAGCAGTTCATCCAGCCGACCGGTCTGTTCGCCCATCGCCACAATCTGCACCAGCAGCGCCGGAAACATACCCGAACTCTCCAGCGGCTCGGCCAGACTGTGGCCGGTCTTGACCTGGCCGCTGACCTGATCGATCTGACGGCCGAGCACCTCGTTGCCGAGGGTATCGCGCACCACCCGCAGCGCTTCAAGTATCGTAACGCCGCTTTTGGTCAGGGCGCCGAGTGTTCGGGCGAATCGTCCAACCGCCAGCGTTCTGACCACCGGCCCGAACAGCGGCAGTCGAAGCATAAAGCCGTCCCAGCCGAAACGGCCGTCCGGGGTTTGCTTCCATTTATTGAACATCGCCGCCGCAATCGCGATGGCAATCGCACAGGCCCAGCCCCAGCCGACCAGAAAATGGCTCAAGCCCATCAGCATTCGCGTGGGCAGCGGCAGCATGGCCGGGGCAATGCCGATGGTGGTAATGATTTTAGGCAGTACCCAGACCAAAATAATCACCATCGAAATGAGCCCGACCGTCAGCACAAAAATCGGATAGGCCGCGGCGTTGATGAGATTGGACTTGACCTTTTCTTCGCGGTGTTTGAGCTTGACCAGCTCATCGACGGTCTGTTCGAGGATGCCGCCGGTCTCGCCGACGCGCACCATCGAAATCGATAACCGGTCGAACAACTCCGGCCGGCGCTCCATCGCCTCGCTGAGACTGTCGCCGGAGGTGACCGCCGCAACCATCTCTTCGAGCAGCTTGTACATTGATTCTTTCTTCTGCTGGGATTTGATGATCTCCAGCGCATTGACAATCGGCAGACCGGCTTTCAACGCCGTAGCCAACTGTCCCATCATCGCCAGCAGTTCTTTGCTGCGAATCGCGCCGCGTTTGTGCGGCGTATCGCCTTCCTGTCGGCGGATAGAGGAGAACAAGCCGCCCTCGGCCTTGCCTTCCATCAACTCGGAGGCAAACCGTCCGCGCTGGGCCAGATCGGCAATCGCCGCCTTGCGATCTACGGCCTCGATGGTTCCGGTCACTGTCTGACCGCCGGCGTCAACACCTTTATAGACAAATGTAGCCACGATTAGTTCTTAGTTCTTAGTTCTTAGTTTTTAGTTTTTAGTCTTCTTCGACGCCCTGGGTGGCTCGCAGGACTTCTTCGGGCGTCGTCATGCCGGCCAGGATTTTCTCGATACCGCTGTGTCGCATACTGACATGGTCAGCCGGCGCCGCGGCCAAAATCTGCTCGGTCGTGGGCCGCGAGGCAATCAGCTTTCGCAGCGACTCGGTCACTCTCAGCAGTTCAAAGATACCCATCCGCCCGCTCATTCCCGTGCGGTTGCACTCGTCGCAGCCGCGGCCGTGATACAGCGGCGTATCCGACTCGATGCGAATCGAATTATTCAGGCTCTCCAGCAGCGCCGGGCTGGGACGATACGGCTCACGGCACTGCGGACAAATCCTGCGCACCAGCCGCTGGGCCAGGACGCCTTCAAGGGAACTGGCCAGCAGGAACGGCTCTACGCCCATATCAATCAGACGAGTGATCGCCCCGGCCGCATCGTTGGTGTGCAGCGTGCTGAAGACCAAATGTCCCGTCAAAGCGGCGCGCACGGCAATGTCGGCGGTTTCCTTGTCGCGGATTTCGCCGACCATAATGATATCGGGGTCTTGCCGCAGAATATGCCGCAACCCGCGTCCGAACGTCAGTCCGCGACGCGGATTGACCGGAATCTGCACCACGCCGTCAAGCTGATACTCAACCGGGTCTTCAATGGTGATAATCTTGCGGCTGGGGTCGTAAATTCGGTTCAGCGAGGCGTACAGCGTCGTTGTTTTACCGCTGCCGGTCGGGCCGGTCACCAGCACAATACCGTGAGCCTTGCTCAGACACTGAGCAAAGCCCTTGAGCGTTTTGGGGTTCATCCCCAATTCTTCAAGCTCAATCAGCGCCGCGCTGCGGTCCAGCAGGCGCATCACCACCGACTCGCCGAAAACCGTCGGCACGGTCGAAACGCGGATGTCGATCTTGCTCTTGGCGCCGGCAAACTCGATATGTCCGTCCTGCGGCACAAACCGCTCGGCGATGTTCATATTGGCCATAATCTTGATACGCGAGATGATGGCCGCCTGCAGTCGCTTGGGCGAAGCAGATTTTTCAATCAGCACCCCGTCGATGCGGTACTTGATGCGGACGTCCTTTTCGAACGGCTCAATGTGGACGTCGCTGGCGCGCGATTCAATGGCCTCAAGTAAAATCAAATTGACCAGATTAACCAGACTCGGCTCGCGGGCCAACTCGTGCAGTCGGGCGGCGCTGAGCTGGTCGCCTTCCAGCTCGGTCTCGGCCGACGGGGTTTCAGATTTTTCGCCGGGCGCCAGATCGCGCAACATTCGGGCGACGTTGCTGCCGTAATATTTGGAAATGGCCTTTTCCAGATCGGACGCCGGGCAGTAACATCGGCGGATCGCCAGCCCCGTCAGCAGCCGCAGGTCGGCGATGGCCTCATGGTTGAACGGATCGGCCATGGCCACGGTCAGTCGGCCGTTTTGACGCTCCACAGGGATTAAACTGTGCTGGCTGACCACCTCGGCCGGGACCAGATCCAGGATGTCGCGTCCGATAATCCGCTCTTCAAGCGTTATCTTGTCCAGACCAGCCTGCTCGACGAGGGTTTCGAGCAGTTGGCGGTTGGTTACCGCCCCGCTATCGCGGAGAATCCGGCCGAGTTTTTTACCGGCGGTTTTTTGCGATTCAAGGGCCGCCTCAAGCTGCGCCGGAGAAAGATATTTTTTTTCGCAAAGTAATTCGCCCAGTCGTTTCGTCACGCCGAATTTCCTTATCTTAACCTTACTCTAAATTGACTATGCCGGCACGAGGCCGGCGGCGCCGTTCACGGCTAACATCGTTCAAGCCGCAATGTTCCGATAAAATCACCGTTTTTAATTCAAATACACCTTAACCTATCGACTTTCCTGTTTTACCGCCGAATACACCAAATAAGACGGGAATACGACGGACGATGTTTCAAAAAATTTGATATTGACGCTAAGGTTCCCGACAAATATCCCTGTGCGGCAATAAACAACAAGAAGAAAATCCTGATTTTCCAAAAAAACAACCTCATAAATAACAAAAATCATATCTATAAAAACAATAATACGGATCGATATCTTGACATATTCGAAACGTCGAATGAAGCAAAATGGTGTTTACGACAACAACAATGACATAACCGCAAGCCCATTGAAGAGGATATGGATAAAAATAGGACGAAACAAAGAGCCGCTCCGCTCGTAGGCGTAGCCCATCACACAGGCCAGCGCGAAAATGCCCGGCGCGTGCATCGGGGAATGCACGACGGCAAACAGGGCCGAGGTCAGCAGAATCGCCGGCCAGACGCCCGGCAGCAGGGTGCGCATCGCTGATTGCAGCAGCCCGCGAAACAGCAGTTCTTCCATGACCGGTACCACGACCACCAGCAGCGCCGCCATCAGCACGCGCACCGCCAGGCGAGTCGATTCGGCCAGTTCTTCAAGGCTCTCGTGCGTATGAAACGTGAACCGGTCACCGGCCAGGAGCCGACCGATTGCGATGACCAGCCCAATGCCGCCGATGACCAGGGGATAGGCCGCGATCAGATTGACCGCCGCCCAGCCTGCATCCCGCAGCAGGGTCTTCGGGTTCAGCCCAAAGCCCTTGAGCCTGCGGGCAAAGAAAGATCGGGCCGTCCATAAAATGACCGCGATAATCAGTCCATTCAACACACATAACGCGATATAGCGCGCCGCCGCCTCGCCGCCGGCCTCGACATCGCGATACAGCAAGCCCACGAACACATTCAACTGAGTCAGCAACAGCATCCATACAAAGAACAGCAAAAACGGCACGCTCAGCGGCAGGCTATGCCGTCGCACCGGCGCCGCGGCCAAGGCTCTCGGCCCGCCGTATCGCCGCAGCCATATGATCAGAACGGTCGCCCCGACCGCACAGAAGACGAATGTTGTCCGGTCGAAGGGCGCATCGACGGATTCTGCCGCCTGGGAGGCGATATCCGCTATGTTCATACCGCTTGCCAATGCCGTGCTCATCGGATACTTTCGTGAAGACCGTTTGCCTTTTTATGTCGCTCGTGTTATAGTACATTCAAACGAATTTAGCAAGGAATGGACGTATGGATATTTTCGAAATTGACGGGCCGGTCAAGCTATCCGGGACGATTGAGGTAGCCGGGTCAAAAAACGCCGCCCTGCCGATGATGGCCGCGTCATTACTGGCCGCCGGCGAGACGGTCATCCCCAACGCGCCCAATCTGGCGGATATTCACTCGTTTGAGAGTCTGCTGTCGCAACTGGGGGCCAGGGTCAGCCGCGATGCAAACGGGGCGCTGCACATTGATGCGACAACTATTGACAACCCCGTCGGCGAGTACGATATCGTGCGCAAGATGCGTGCCAGTATCTGCATTCTTGGTCCGCTGCTGGCCCGTTGCGGCAAAGTCAAGGTCTCGATGCCCGGCGGCTGTGCCATCGGCGACCGGCCGGTCGATATTCATTTGCGCGGGCTGAAGGCTCTCGGTGCGCGGATTCGTCTGGAAAACGGCTACATTGTCGCCGAAGCTCCGCCCGGCGGACTGGTCGGCGCGCAGATTTTTCTGGGCGGGCCGTTCGGCTCAACCGTACTGGGCACCGACAACGTGATGATGGCCGCGACGCTGGCCAAAGGCGCCACCGTCATCGAATCGGCGGCCTGTGAACCGGAAGTGGCGGATTTAGCCCACTGTTTGAACGCGATGGGCGCCAAAATCAGCGGCATCGGCTCGCCGCGACTGGTTATTGAGGGCGTCAACGAACTGAAGCCGGTTTCCTGGACGGTGATCGGCGACCGCATCGAGGCCGGCACATTTATGGTCGCCGCCGCCATTACCAAGAGTCGCTTGCGCCTTCGCAACTGCGACTTGAATCATATGGTGGCTGTGGTGGACCGGCTCCGCAGCATCGGCGCCGTCATCGAGCCGACCGAGGACGGCTGCGAGGCCGCTCAATACGGCGCCATCTGCCCGGCCGATATTACCACCCAGCCTTATCCGGGGTTTCCGACTGACCTGCAGGCACAGCTTATGGCGCTGCTGGCACTGGGCGAAGGCAACAGCGTCATTACGGAAAAGATTTACCCGGATCGTTTTATGCACGTCGCCGAAATGAACCGCATGGCCGCCAACCTGCGAAAAGAAGGCCCCAGCGTCATCGTGGCCGGCGTCGAACGGCTCATCGCCGCGCCGGTGATGGCCTCGGACCTGCGCGCCTCGGCGGCGCTGGTGCTGGCCGGGCTGGCCGCGTATGGCACTACGGTCGTGCACCGCGTCTATCATATTGATCGCGGCTACGAAAAAATCGAGGAAAAACTCAACGCCGTCGGGGCAAAGATTCGCCGCGTCGATGTGTAAATCAGCTTCCGGCTGGCGGCTTCCGGCAAATGGCAACTGGCGGCTGGCGGCTGGAAGCTGCTGTTGTTCAATTGGAGAAGCGTAATGGATTTATTTGAAGCGATTAAGAAACGTCATTCGTATCGCGGCGGGTTTGAGAACAAGCCCGTCCCGCGCGACCATTTGCGGCAGATCGTACAGGCCGGTTTGGATGCGCCGTCCGGGTGCAATGTTCAGACGACGCGGTTTATCATCGTTGATGATGCGGATCTGGTGCAGACCATTGCCGGGATGCACGAGAAAAACAAGGCCTTCCAACAGGCTCAGGCCTTTATCGCCTGCATCGTCGATGAACAGCCAAAAGCGGTTTATCAGGAGATGTCCTTCCAGGTTGAAGATTGTGCCGCGGCGGTGGAAAATATGCTGCTGGCCATCACCGCGCTGGGGTACGCCAGCGTATGGGTGGACGGCTGGCTCCGCGTGGACGGCCGGGCCGAGGCCATCGGCCAACGGCTCAACCTGCCCGCCGGCAAGCGCATCCGCGTCCTGCTGCCGGTCGGTATTCCGTCCGAAGCATACAAACAGCCGGCCAAGATGCCCTTCGAACAACGCGCCTGGTTCAACCAATACGGCGCTGACAAATAATAGAAGCAGGTTATTGATGAAAGATGAAGATCAGTCCGGTTTGCGCTGTCCCAAGTGCGGCTCGACGGATATTGCCGAGATTGTCTATAATCCAGCGGCGATGGATGAGCCGCTGCTGCGTCGGGTGCAGGTCAAACGGGCGGTCATCCGTACCGGCGCGCAACCCAATCCTGCGCCGCGATATTACTGCAATTATTGCGGCTACGAATGGTAAACGGGAAGAAGGCAGCCTTGTCGATTACGTAAAGCTGGGTTTGACGTTGACGACGCGGCCGCTGCGGCGCTTGCGATTATTGACGGCGCGGCCCTTCGACGTCCGCTGACGAGCACGAAAACCGCTCTTGCGGGCACGCTTGACCAAACTTTTCCGATGATTTTTCACGGGTATCTCCTGTTCTTATCATTGCTGTTTGTGCGGGGCTGTTTCGAGACCCCGATTGTCGCATTTTAGAAAGCGAGGCAAAATTATAGCGGTTCATTCAGAAAATGCAAGACCTTCCGCCAAAAATAAATCGTTACCCGTCTGTCGGTGATGCTCAATCGCCGGTGATGCCTGCGGCCATCTTTTGTTATCGGCGTGTCTGCAAGGGGGTTGTATTCGGAGATTGCGGTTTTGGGCGTTCCAGGACGCCCAGATAGGGCAGTGTCTTTTCGAGAATCTCCTTTGCCACCGGTGCGGCCACGCGGCCGCCGCTGTAGCCCTTGCCCAGCGCCCGGTTGGGACGAATGATCGAAACCAGCACCACCACCGCCGGCTTGTCGGCCGGGGCGCCGCCGACGAATGACGAGACGTAATTTCGTGTGTCGTATCCGCCGCCGGGCAGGGCGATATTGGCGGTGCCGGTTTTGCCCCAAACCTGACAGTTCTTAAGCGCCGCCTGTTCGCCGGTACCCTCATTGACCACGCCGGTCAGGGCGTTTTGCACCATCCACCGGGCCACTTCGGGTTTGAGAATATAGCCGGCCCCGGCGCTGGGCTGCCGCAATTCGATGATCTTTCCGCTGCGGTCCACCACCGCCCGAACCATGTGCGGACGAACCAGGCTGCCGCCGTTGGCCAGAATACAGTAGGCCCGCGCCATCTGAATCGCCGTAACCGACACCTCATGCCCAAAGGGAATGCGCGTCACACTCCAGCCGCTCCAGCGATTGAGCGGATGGAGTATGCCCGGCTCTTCGCCCGGCAGATCCACGCCGGTGCGCCGGCCAAACCCGAATATCCGCAGACCGTCGTACAGGGTTTTTTGCCCCATTTGCAGGCCGATTTTGGCCATGCCCACATTGCTTGAGTGGATTTGAATCTCACGCACGCTCATCAGGCCGTAGCGTTTGTTGCCGAACTCCCCGATGCGATAGCGCGCGAAATAGCCGTTTTCACAGTCGAATTTCTCGTTGAATCCGATGCTTCCGCTGTCCAGGGCAATCGCGGCGACGACGGGCTTGAAGATACTGCCCGGCTCATACACATCCGTCAGAACGCGGTTTTTCATATATTCCGGATCGGTGCGGGCGAAGTTGTCCGGATCAAAATCCGGCAGCGAGACCATCGCCAGAATCGCCCCGGTATAGGGATTCATCACGACGCCGACGGCAGCCTCGGCTTCATACTCACGCATTTTGCTGAGCAGCGCCGAACGTACGAATTCCTGAATGCTTGCATCAAGCGTCAATATCAGGCTTTGGCCGTCGATGCTTTCCACCCGGTCAGCCGGCGCCGCGGCGATCGGTCGGCGAAGGGCGTCAACTACAAAGACGCTTTTGCCCTCCGAGCCGCGCAGCAGGGCGTCGTACTGCAATTCAAGCCCTGCCAGGCCGGTCTGCTCGGTCCCGATAAAGCCGATGATATGGCCGGTCAGTCTGCCGGCCGGCCAGTAGCGTTTCCACCGCGATTCGATACCGATGCCGGGAAGGCGGGCGTTGACGACGGCGTCGCGCGTCAGGGTATCCACATCCGACAAGATGGGGGCGTATCCGGGGTTGGAGGCGCTGTCGATCAACCGACAAATTTCATGGCCGGGAACCTCAAGCAGATCATGCAGCGTGAAGGCGGCGACCTTAATCATTTCAGCGTCTTCAAAGCGTCGCGGCTCGGCAAATACGGTATAACTGATATTACTGGCCGCCAGCAGACGACCGCGCGAATCAACGATAAAACCGCGCTGGGCGCGTTCGGGAATGACGGCGTTTTGCTGACGTCGGCTGGATTGTTCAAACGCGGCGGCCTTGACGTACTGCAGATCGAACAGACGCCAAATCAAAAGACCGAAAATAACGCAGACCAATACAAATCCTGCGATAATCGTAGTGCATTGGCGTTTCATAAGATTAGTCCTGCGGCGTCGATTCCGTCGGCGGCGTCAGACCGGCCGGGCTGATTAAACTTTCAAAATGAAGCTGCTTTTGCCGAAGCTGCTGGGTACTCTGATTTTGTTCCACAATCGCCGAGCGATACTGATTGAACAAACGTACCGAGCTGGTCCGCAAATGAACGGTAAAGACCAACATCGCCGTTACAAAAAAAACACAATAGATAAATCGCCCGCGCGACATCGACAAGGACTCAAAAAAGTCAGGATGCCGGAATAATCAGTTTCATTCCCGCCTTGACGTCATCAGGGCCTTTAAGACGGTCTTTGTTTAGTTCCATCAGTTCTTTATACTTATGCCCGTCGCCGAGCGTTTTTTCGGCAATCTTCCAGAGCGAATCGCCGGGCTGGACAATATACTCGACGGTTCGCGGTGCAGCGGCCGGTCGCGAGGGACTCGGTGCGTCCTCTGATCGCTCAAAGAAATTCGAAAATCGCTGAAGCAGGTTTTCGGCCGAGGACGACCGGGAACGTTCAGCGGCTTGTTGTTCGCTGAGCGGCGGGATCACCAGTCGGCTGCCGACGACGACATGATCCGGCGAGGTCAGCACGTCTTTATTGGCTTCGTACAGTTTTTGAATCACCGCTCGTCGATTGCCGTCTTCCGTGCCGTAGTATTGTTGCGCAATGACGGCCAGGTTTTCGCCGCGCTGGACAATATGTTCACGCACGGCGGGGCTTTGCGAACGCGAAGGCTGCGGCAGAGCAATCCGATTGACCTGCTCGGCAATCACCGACGGCGTCGGCGAGTGCGGCTCAGGCGCTGCGCCAGCGGCAACCGGAGCAGACGCCTGCTGCGGGGCGCTGTCCAGAATAATCACGTCCTGCGGCGGTTCGGTTTGACGCAGCGGAACATCGCCGACCAAACGCTGAGCCGTCTCCGTAACCCGATGATCAATGACCAGATCAGGGCCGGACGGTGCGACAATTGAGGTGGTTTTGACCACATCCTCAGCCGAGGCCGATTGCAAAAATGACGGCAGCCCGTTGATTAAAAAGGCAATCAGGACGATAAAAACCAACCCCAGCAGCAACCCTACCTTGGCGTCAGCAGTCATTTGGACAACTCCCTTTTCCATATTTTTATAACCGTTTTGCAATTCGCAGTTTGGCGCTTCGACTGCGGGGATTTGCGACGATTTCTTCGCGCGTCGGCTGAATCGGCTTTTTGGTCAGCACGTCGTAAACCCCCTCTGTTTTTTTCCGACGAAAATCATGTTTGACTATCCCGTCTTCAAGACTGTGAAAACTGATCACCGCAATCAGACCGCCGCCTTTGAGCAGGCCCGGCGCTGCGTCCAGTAATCGTTGCAGGCGATTCAACTCGTCGTTGACCGCAATCCGCAGGGCCTGAAAGGTGCGCGTCGCCGGGTGAATCTTATACCCCCGCGACGGAGCCTTCAACGCGCGACACACGACCGCCGCCAGTTCAGCCGTCGTGGTCAGTTTCGCGCGTTTGCGCTGCTCGACAATAAACCGGGCAATCCTCCGTGATGCCCGGTCCTGACCGTAGCGATAAATCAGATCCGCCAGGTCCTTCTGGCTCAACCGATTCACCAAATCCGCTGCGGTGGTCTCGAGCCGGTCATCCAGCCGCATATCCAGCGGCATAGCGGTCTGGAAACTCAGACCACGCTGTACATCGTCGAGTTGGGCCGAACAAAAGCCCAAATCCGCTATGATCAAATCGACCTTGTCAATGCCGCGTTCGGCCAGCAACTCAGCGATTCGGTCGAAATTGTCCCGAATCAATTCCACGCGGCACGCAAGATCGCGTAAATTCTGCCAGGCCCTTTGGATACTGTTTTGATCCACGTCCAGTCCGAGCAAGCGACCCTCAGGGCCTAACATTCGGCCGAACAACCGGCTGTGGCCTCCATGCCCGACGGTTGCATCGACCATAATCCCATCCGTGGGAAGGTCAATCCGTTCCAACAACGGTTCAACGAGAACCGGTATATGCTGCGGGACATCCGAGCCGTCCCTGGGGTGTGATGTGTCCGCAGCGTCGCTCATGGTCACACGGCGGCGTACCCGGCCGCACCGGCCGGCTGCCGTAACCCAAGCAAGGCCTCCATCTGAGGCGAAAAAGCAATCTGCTCGAACACTCCGCCGAGCCGATTGACCCGATCAAGCCGCTCGGCCAATATCTCCGCCGAAGCCAGCGTCTGATCGTCGGTCTTCTGCCGGCCGGCCAGTGCCCGCCCAACAATATCAATCGCGTCATTGTGGCTTACCATAACAAGCCCTCCTAAATGGCTATTCAACTATATTTCGTGTCTGACGCAGGATTTGTTCTTGTCGGGCGCAGGTCACCTGGGTCTGGTAAAGATTGAGATTGTCAGACAAATACTGCTCCCAATCTTCTGTATTCCAGACCTCAATATGGTCCCGCACACCCACCAGCGTCAGATTCGTGCCCAAACGGGCGCGTTTTCGCAATTTTTCATTGATGAGTAATCGCCCCTGCCGATCCAACTCAACCTTGCTGGCCAGAGCGAAACTCAACCGCTCATACGTGACCGATTCGTCCGGGGCGCCCGTCCCTGGGGCACCGGCAAGGGCGATTTGCTCGAATTGTTTTTCCGGATACAAGCTCAAAATGCCATTGGGGCCCATCGCCAGGTAAAAATTGCTGCCGTATCGCTCCGTATCAATTTGACTGCGGAGCTTGTTCGAGATGAAAAGGCGATTCTTATCATCGATCGTATGCTCGTATTCACCTGTTAACATTAACATGGATTTTAGTCCCACATGGCAACACATCTATGGGAGAATGGTATCATTCCGTACCACTTCCTGTCAATTAAAAATCGGCGTTTTCTGAAAATATGTTTAACTTTTTAGAATTCCACCGCCTTGACGAACAATCTGAGCTGGACGGTACATCCTATATAAGCGAATGGG
>DSDR01000205.1 GCA_011048645.1 Phycisphaerales bacterium | reverse complement strand
GGACATCGTCACGAGCAAAAAGTCTATAAGATGCACCCTGAACCGATTCCTGCCGAGATGATTATAGGGGCTATGAAGGTGCAAGGTGAGTATGTGCTTCGGGACGGCGATTTTGACGGCGTGATTGATGAGTTGATGATCTTTGACCGCTGTCTGAGTGGTGAAGAAATTGAGTGGATTTATCAGGCCGGGCGTCCGGCTTCGAAGTAAGCGTATCAATAAAATGGTAATTTTTGGAGGTCTTTGTGATGAAGAACAGATTGGAGGTAAAACGCTGGGCGATGTTGGCGGGTTTCGCCCTGGCCGGCGGGCTGTCACTGGCCGCACTGGTGGATGATTTCGAAGGATACGAGACGGGCTTGGTCAGGGATGTCGCCTCGCCGCCGTGGACGGCAACCGATAACACGATGTTTGCCCGCATCGGCGCCGAAGACGACGGCAATCAGTATTTGACCTATGGCTGGTCGGGAGGATATCGGGGTGCGTATCGTGCTGTTTCTCCGATCAGCGAGGCGTCGTCGGCCGCAACACTGTTTGCGCGGGTGTATGCCGCGGCCGATAGTGTCGATCACAGTTTCGGTCTGTCGGATCTGGCGACGCCGGGATGGTTCAGCGATTTTGAGGTGCAGATGGCCATTCTGGAAAACGAGACGGCCGGAGTGGTGGATTTGGCCGGACGCAATGGCGGCGCTGCGCAGCGGGTGGCCCAGTTGAATGTCGGCCAGTGGTACAATGTCTGGGCGGTCATTGATCAGACGACGGATACGTATGATCTCTATCTGACCGGCGGTTTGGCCGACGCGACGGAAGCCGACAAAATCGCATCGGGCTTTGCTTTCCGGAACGGAACAGCCGACGATTTGGTGACGTTTTTCGCTTTCGGCACACGCGGAGAAAATGTACGGCTCGACGACATTTATTTGTTTGACGGGGTGGCGCTGTCCAATCCGATCCCCGAACCGGCGACCGTGCTGCTGCTTGGCCTGGGCGGATGGGCGGCGAGTCAGAAACGCAAAAAGAACGAATAACGGAATGTTTGATATGGGAATCTTTTTTGAAAGGGACAGGTTATGAAAAGGAAATGGATACTTCTGTTGGCGGCTGTTTGTATTTGGGCCGGCGGCGCCTCCGCCGCCATCCGGGTGGATAATTTTGACGATTATGAAGCCGGACAGGTGGACGTTGTCACAGAAAATTGGACGGCGGTTCCCGTCGATTACGAGGGGTCGTTTATTGCGGCCGACCCGCTGGATCCGACAAATAGGATATTGGGGTCAACGGGAGGAGGCAGCAATGTAGGGCGGGGCGCTTACATGCTTCTGCCGGAAGAGGCGATTATCCCTAATGGCCAGACGAAAACGCTGTTTCTGCGTTTTCGTGCGTCCGCGGGCACGGACCATTCATTTGGTTTATCTCCCGCCGCCGAGCCGGGCTGGTTTGATGTCTATCGCGCCCAACTGTTTGCAATTGGCGGCCAGTTCGGCGTTCGGGACGGCGGCACGACACAGCCTCGTCTGCCGATTCAAACCGGCGACGATGTGCCGTTTTACAATGTGTGGATGATTGTAAACAACGATACCAATACAACAAAAGTTTATCTGCATCAGGACGGCGATTCGCCGGCGACTGAAGCGCATCGCGTGGTTCTGGATGGGCGGGATACCTTTAACTTCCGCGCGGCCAATTCGGAGCCTCTGATAAGCTTCTTTTTCTTTTCCTACAACAATACCGGCACGGTATGGCTGGATGATCTCTATATGATGGACGGTGAGAATCTGTCCAACCCGCTCCGGCAGGCCGCGCACGATCCGTCGCCGGCTGACGGCGAAACCGGCGTCCTGCTGGAGGACATTCTGACCTGGAAGACCGGTCTGGATCCGGAAAACCTTGATCAGGTCAATCCCGATATAACGCATCACTATCTGTATTTTCGCGAAGACCCCAACTTTGCCGAGATGACCACACCGACGGCGATTATCGAAGTTGACGGCCCGACCGCTTCCTTTGATCCGGCAGGACTGGAGCGGGACAAGACCTATTACTGGCGCGTCGATGAAATCCTGTATGGCGGCCCGGCCGGCGATCCCAACAATGTGATTCAGGGCGCCCTCTGGCGTTTCAATACAATCCTGTCCGTGCCGGTGATTAAACAAGACGGACATCCCGAAATGGCCTTTGCCGAGATCGGGGACGATGTGGCCTTTGAGGTCAACTATACCAGCTATTCACCGGCTTCCGCCCGCTGGTACCGATACGTCGATGGGGAAAACGATGAACCGCTGACCGATGATTTCGGCATCCCGCTGGACCCGAGCAAGCACGTCGTTCAAAATGACGGGACGTCAGAAACCACGTTGACGGTTCTGAATGTAACCGAAGCGGATCAGGCCCAGTACTACTGCGTCATTGCCAATGCCGAAGAGCTTCAGGATGTGTCCGATCGGGCCAGTCTGATTATCAAAAGGCTGCTGGCGCACTATCCGTTTGAGGATGATTTTGTCGATCTGGTCAATGGCGCCTTCGGCATCGGGCTGAACTATCCGGACGCCAACCTGCCGGGACCGACGTTTGTTGACGGTATTGACGGTCGGGCGGCGTGGTTTACCGCAGGCAATTATGTCGATCTGGGCGTCGAGGCGTTCCCCAAGGCCGGCGTCGGAAACGGAATGGAAGCGGCTACCATCAGCGTGTGGGTCAATCCGACCGTTGCGGGCAATCTGGTCGCCAATTTCAACGACAACATAGACCCCCAGGGAGACAATCTTGGCACGACGGGATTTGCTCTTTCGCTGGCCGGCAGCCAGCCTCGGATCATTGTTCGCGGCGAGCCGATTGACGGCGTCTATTACGAGATGGGAACGCTCCAGGCCGGCGGCAGTCCGGTGGGTCTGAATGACGAGGCGTGGTATCTGGTTACGACAACCTGGCAGGCCGGCGACCATATGAGGCTGTATGTCAACGGCGTCGAGGTGGCCTCAATGACCAATGTAGGAACGCCCGAGGAATACCTGGACTGGAATCGCGGCGTGCTTCTGGGAGCGGCTCGCACCATGGCCGACCGCGGTGTGCCTTCGGTTGGCTACGCCGGCGGGATGGACGACCTGCGGATTTATAACTATCCGAAGGACCGGTACGAAATCGCCCAAATGTACTATGATATAACCGGCGACGGGCCGTGCATTGAGGATTACGCCTCTCAGTTCGACTTGAACAACGACTGCCGCATCGACCTGAAGGATTTCGTCCTGCTGGCCGCCGACTGGCTGTCATGCGGACGGTTTCCGCTGGAAGCGTGCCATGAGTAATTGACTGTCTTGAAAAACACAGTATATGATTTGAAACAGAAAGGAAATCACAGGTGAAAAACCAAAAGATTGCAATGGGAATGCTCATTGTCTGTATCGCGGCGAGTGGATCTGCAATCGGGAGCTGCCGGCGCTGACGTATGATTTCAACGGCGATTGCCGGGTTGATCTGAGTGATTTTGCGATCTTTGCCGAAGAATGGCTCCAAAGCAATCGGATCTATTCTGACTAAACCGTCAGAAACAATGAGGTTGGGTCTCCGGGCACTTGATCAGTTGCTCGGAGACCTTTTTTTAAGATGGGGCAGGTTTTGAAGCGATGCTGACGGCTCGCGCCTGCGTTCGATTCGCCCGTTCAGCACACGCGATGGGCGTGCCGATATTTGTGCGGCAGCAGACCGGTTCGCTCTTTGAATACGCGGCGCATATTGGTGGTGTAATGGAAACCGGATCGAACGGCGATTTCATCTATCGGCAGATGGGTATCAATCAGCAGCGCCTTGGCGATTTCAAAGTGGGCCAGGACGATTTGATCGTGAACGGAGCGGCCCAGCGATTTTTGAAATTTCATTTGCAGCGACCGCCGACTGACGCAGACCGCGTGCGCCACATCATCAACCTGCAGCGGTTTGTGAGCGTATTGGCGAATATATTTCAGCGCGGCAATCACATCAGCGTCGTCGATCGCGAAGATGTCGGTTGACCGACGGCTTTTGACATAGGCCGGCTGAATGCGAATCCACTGACCCTGCGGTTCGTCCTGCCCGGAAATAAGCCGGCTCATCAGCTCGGCCGCTTCAACGCCCGCTTTTTTGAAATCAAACGCGATGCTCGACAGCGGCGGATCGCATAAATTGCACAACGCCTGATCGTCATTGACGCCGAGCATTGCGATGTCGTCGGGAACGGCCAGCCCCGCTTCACGGGCGACATTGCTCAAATAACACGCCAGGATGTCGCAACTGGCCAGAATCGCCGTGGGTTTGGGCAAGTCCCTGAGCCAGTTAATCAGTTCCTGCTGTCCTTCATTGAGAACCATATTGATCCAGAGCTTGGCGAACGGAATCTCGTCGGCAATGGCCGCCTGCTCGCACTCATACACCCGTACCGTGTGGCCGGCGTGGGCGGCGAATCGAGAAAAATGGTGCAATCGCTCGCGAGACCAGCGCGCCTGAGCCAGTCCGAAAAACCCCAAATGACTGAAATGCTTCGCAGCCAGGTATTCGAATGCCGTCCTGGACACCCATTCCGAGTCGGCGCTGATATAGGGCAGATTCAACATATCCTGCATTGTATTTAAGGCAATCACAGGGATGCCGAGCTTGAGAAGCTGCTGCGCTTTGGTGGACGTTTGGACGCTGACAAATGCCCCTTTACAGCCGCGGCGTTTCAAAAATTCGAGTGATTCAAGCGAGCTGTCCGGCCAGACGATCAACTGCCAGTCGGCGTTGTTCCGCATATATTCCGTAATCCCTCCCATAATCCCTTGGGTGTTATGGGAGATATTGTTATGCGCAAAGGCCACTTTGATCTTTTCCCGCATCGGTATCAGCCTCGTTCAGAGCAGATTCAGCGATAAAAGGGTCTGTCAAAACCTCATCACTTTATCGCCTTCGCCAATGAAAGTCAAGTCCTGCGGCCTCCTTAGAAAAAGACTTACCGGAGAGAATTTATTTGTTTTAAGCGATTATCTTGCGGCGGCGAACCTGGATTCTGCTGGAACGGTTTAAGTTTGACGGTTCCAAGAGGCGCGATCTATCTTTTTTCTCGGAGCATAGTTGCGCGAAATTGGCGTTATTTATGCGCAAGATTGGCTTGTTCGCACAAGCTGCTTTTGTCAAAATAAGAACGTGGATTAGAAGTATCTTTTTTGAGTCATTCTGTGTCCCGTAATCCAACGAAGCCAAAAGAGTTTTTGGCGTGAATCCGTAGTGTGTTCAAATCGAAAGGAGAGGTATGATGAAAAAGTCAGTCGCAGTTGTGTGCACTCTCGTGTGGGCGCTCGGCGCCATGGCCGGGGCCGAGGTGTTGCTGAACGAAACCTTTGCCGACGGCAGCCGCACGGAAACCAACCTGCCGAACGAATCGGCGGTATGGATTTCTCATCCGGACGGTGTAACGATGGGGACCGGATCGCTGGCGTTTGATCAGACCGCGACCAGCGGCAGCCAGAAAATGTGGACCTATTTTACGCCGAACGGGTCGCCTGTTTCGCTGGGCGTCGGCGAACAGCTCGTCGCCACCATTCAATTTACCCCCCGCGTTACGTTGTATGACAAATCGTCCAAAAATTTTCGTTTCGGCTTGTTTTATGACCCCACCGATGACCAGTATTGGAGCGACGTCAATTCCGATGACGGAAACGGACGCTGGGGCGATTCAACGGGCTATGCGGTGCATTTTCCGCTTAGCTCCGGTCCCAGCTCGGCCAATTCGAGTGTGGGCAAACGGGTCCCCGATCTGACCAGCAGCCTGCTCGGCAGCGGCAGCGCCTATCCGGGCCTGTCCAGCGGCGGCGATAAATTCACCGTCACCCTCGATACCCTTTATACGCTGACGCTGGCGTTGGATTACCAGGCGGTCGATCAGATGCTGGTGACCTTTTCCATTGCCGATGCACTGGGTGTGATTTCAACCAACAGCATTGTGGATGACGGCACGTTCGGCGGCCACGATATGGGAATCTATACCCAATTCGATCAGCTTTTCTTCCGGTTCTCCGAGGCCGCCGGCACGGCCGATGTGCTTGATTTTCACAGTATCAAGGTGGAGCATATTATTCCGGAGCCGGCTTCGATTGCGCTGCTGGGGCTGGGGGCGCTTGCCGTCCTGAAACGTCGGAGCCAAGCCGCCGTGTGACGCCGAATAACAGACGTTCGATTATCGTTTAATGCTCCGACAACCGGGATGCCGGCCATGATACTGTTCGTATGATGGCCGGTTTTTTGGGGTATGTCGAATTGTCGCGCCGGAAAAAAACTTTGCGCAAAATTGCTTTTATTTTGGCGTAAGATTGCCTTGTTCAAATCGAAGGGACAGATGATATTGAAATAAGCGATAAACGGATACGGCGTGATGAACGTCCGGCAAACAGGGCGTTTTCGTGGACCAGAGATAGGGAATTGATAACATATGAGATTGAGGAGACTAAAATGAAAACCACTTTCATCAAGACATGTACCGTGTGGGCGCTGGTCGCGGCTTTGGGCGGTGTATGTGCGGCTGACGTACTGCTGAACGACGCCTTTGCTGACGGCAGCCGCAGTGAAACCAACCTGCCGAATGAATCGGCGGTGTGGATTTCCCATCCGGACGGTGTAACGATGGGGGCCGGTTCGCTGGCCTTTGACCAGACCGTCAGCAGCAGTCAAAAGATGTGGACTTATTTTGCCCCCAACCAATCGCCTGTCTCACTGGCGGTCGAGGACAAATTGATCGTTACAATTGAGTTTACGCCGCGCGGTGCGTTATATGAAACGACGTCGAAAAACTTCCGCTTCGGCCTGTTCCATGACCCCACCGACGATCAATATCACGAAGACGTCAATTCCGATGACGGCAATGGACGCTGGGCAGATTCGACGGGGTACGCGGTTCATTTTCCTTTGAGTAGCGGCCCGGGCGCTTCCAATGCGAGTGTTGGAAAGCGCATCGCCGGTTTAACGACCAGTCTTCTGGGCAGCGGCAGCGCCTATCCCGGCATCAGCAGCGGCGGCGCACCGATTATCGCTTCTCTGGATACGCCCTATACCCTGACATTTGAATTAGAGCGACTCGCAGCCGATCAAATGCAGGTCACCTTCACAATGGCCGATGCCCAAGGCGTCCTTTCCACGCAATCCATTCTTGACAACGGGTCGTTTGGCGGCCACGATGTGGGTATTTACACCGAATTCGATCACTTGTTTTTCCGATTTTCGCAAGCCTCCGGCACAGCCGACGTGCTCGATTTTCACCGCATCCAAGTCGAACATATCGCCGGTCAGGAACCGCCTTATGAAGGCACTCCGGTCGGTATTCCGTTTGAAATAGTTGCCGTGGAAAGCTGCCGAACCGAAATTCAGGAACCGGACATCAACCGAACCGACTCGAGCAAACTCAGCGTGCGGTCGGATGAAAAAGCGGCCAAATCATGGATTAAGTTTGATCTGGGCGATCTGGACCCCAATGCCGTCGTCATCAAAAAGGCCACCTTCACGGTGACGCTGCTTGAGCCGAAGGGCGGGTCGAACACGGTCGATATTTCCGCCGTCAATGATGACTGCCGCGACAATATTGACTGGACCGAAACGTCAATTACATGGAACAACGCGCCGGGCAATCAGACCGATTCTCAGGAGAATCTGAATCCCGACAAGACCACGTTCATTGCGACGGTGGATGTCATTGACGGCCTGATGGGCGATTCCTTCACGGTGGATGTGCTGCCGATGATTCAGGCCGACACCGACGGCGTCGTTCAGTTTGTATTGCACAATGCCAGTGCACTGCTGAACTTTTGTACGCATGATTACGCCAATCCTGATTACCGTCCGGTTCTGAATATCCTTGTCGCCCCGCAAGGCGCCGATAATCCTGTCCCTTATGACGGCGTCCGGGTCTCTACCGATCTGGCCGCGTTGTCCTGGAAAAATCCGGAGCCGAATGAGCCGTACGGGTCGATTTACTGCGATGTGTATCTGGGCGCTGAGCCGAATCGCCCCCAGATGGACAAGGTGTCGATAGGCCCCGATATGTCGAGCGTGGCGATCAACACTACACATTTTCCAAATTTTGGAAATCTGGCTAATAAAACGACGTACTACTGGATCGTGGATTGTTTCGATGACAGCAAAGACCCTGGCCTTATCGAAGGATTGGTGTGGTCGTTCTATACCGATGATAATCAGCCGCCGCTGGTGGATGCCGGCGCTGACCAGGTCGTCTGGCTGGGTATGAGCGGTCTGCCGGATCAGGAAACGATAACCCTGTACGGCGCGACCTCCGATGACGGATTGCCCGGGCCTTATACCGTGCTCTGGACGCAGCAGGACGATGACGCTCCGCCGGTTGCGATTGTCAACGCCGATCAGGATCTCGCGACGGTGACGTTCACTGAGCGCGGCGTTTATACGTTTACTCTGACCGCCGACGACGGCGATAAGCAGGCGTTTGATACGGTCCGTGTCATTGTCGGAGATACGCCCTGCGAGGCGTCCCATATGGACAGCGGCGAGCCGTATCTGCCCGGCGATATCAATCAGGACTGTATCGTGAATCTCGAAGATTTTGCCATTCTGCTATCCCTGAACTGGCTGATTTGCACGGATACCCTGACCGACTGCGGTTTGTAAAAAAACAAATTCGAACGCTGTTTCGATAACTTTCTGGAAATGAGGAGATGATCCAATGAGAACGTTAACCGTATTCGCACTGATGGCGGTTGTATTGGGCGGCAGCGGCCGAGCGGCCGAGGTCGTCGTGCCGGCTGATATGAGCTGTCGAACCGAAGGATTCGGCTATGCCGATACCAATCGACACGATTCAAGCAAACTTAGTGTCCGGGCATCGTCCAACGGGAATAAATCCTGGATCAAATTTGACCAGCTCGGCGATTATGATTTAAGTAAGCTGCGCGCGGCGACTCTGACCGTTTTCCTGCACGAAGGCAAAAGCGGCTCACAGCAATGCGACGTCTCAGCCGTTAATGACGACGTTACCGAGAATATCAAATGGGTTGATCATCCGAATCAGGAAAATCCGGCCGAGGAGATTTATGCTCTGACATGGAACAACGCGCCGGGCAATCTGACCTCGGATATGGGGCTGCTGGACGCGGCAAAGACGACGTATATCGATACCATCACGTTTACCGACGGCGTGGAAGGTCAGGGCTTTGAGGTGGAGGTGCTGGACATTCTCCTGGCCGATACCGACGGCATTGTCCAGTTTGTTCTGCATAATTCACCTAATTTGCTCAATTTCGCCACGCACGACAATCCCACTGAAGCGAAACAACCCTATCTGACGCTGAGATTTGCGCCGGAAGGGGCCGATCACCCCGTTCCCGAAGACGGCGCCGAGGTGGATACCACCCTTGCCCAATTGGCCTGGACCAATCCGGAGCCGAATACGCCCGGCGAGCCGATTTATTGTGATGTCTATCTGGGTGCGGATCCAAACCGGCTGTTGATGGATAAAGTGGAGGTGGGGCCGGATGTCTCCGGTGTGGCGATCAATACGGATAATTTTCCGAATTTCGGACTGCTGGCCAATAAAGTCACCTATTACTGGGTCGTCGATTGCTATGATACGGACAAGGGATTGATCAAAGGCGAATTTTGGTCATTCTATACGAATGACAACCTGCCGCCCGAAGTCGATGCCGGCGCCGACCAGGTCGTCTGGCTGGGCATGGGCGAAGATCCCAATCAGGTCACGACGACGCTGTCCGGCGTGACGTCCGATGACGGCCTGCCGGGACCTTATACCGTGCTCTGGACGCAGGAGGTCAACGATGCGCCCGCGGTGGTGATTGTCAACGCCGATCAGGATGTGGCGACAGTGACCTTCAGCGAACGCGGCGTCTATGAATTTACCCTAACCGCCGACGACGGCGACAAACAGACCTCCGATACGGTCCAGGTCATCGTCGGCGACAGTCCCTGTGATGCATCGCATATGAGCACGGGCGAGCCTTATCACCCGGCCGACGCCAATCAGGACTGCATCGTTGATCTGGCCGATTTTGTACTGCTGTTGGCCGAAGACTGGCTGGCGTGTACCGATACGCTGACCCAGTGCGGTATGCTGCTGCCGATGTAAATCACGGCGGACCAAAAAACCGGTTCAGCAGGGATGGATCGTGCGGTGCGGTGGGACGCACCGCGGACGTGAAACAGAGATGCAAACCCATCAGGCAGGTGTAAAAATGAAGACTATAAAGATCCAACGAAACGGTTCGGCGTTTACACTCATTGAACTGCTGGTGGTCATTGCCGTTATTGCGCTGCTGCTGTCGATTGTCACGCCGGCGCTGAAAAAAGCCCAGGATACCGCCAAGCGTGTGATTTGCGGTGCACGGCTCAATCAGATCGGCAAGGCCATGAAGATGTATTCCGATGCGTTCGGCGGCTCACTGCCGGATGATCATAACGTCAACGGCAGTCGCGAGCGGCACGGTTATATCGCCTATCGCAATGACAACAGGCTTTCCGACGGCAGTCTTAAGCCGTATCGGTTTGCGTATCTGTATGAGCTGAACTACATCGAAACGCCTGAGATTTTCTACTGTCCCGGCAATCGGCTGGATGCGTACAAGTATGAATCCTATACCCAGCCGTCGCCGTGGGGGACGCTGCCGCAGGATTTCAATACTGCCAGCGCCGCCGGCTTCGGCAATCAGTGGGTGCGCATCGGTTATACCTATTTCCCGGTGGAGCGAAACGCGCGAATCGACCCGGCGATAGGGGCGCCTTATGAATTGGGCAAAAAGTTCATTCAGCTCAACCCCAATATGCCGTACGCCAGCGATTTGCTGCACAATCGACAAAGTCTGGCCCATCGCACCAAGACGGTCATGTCGATCAATGCCTTGTTCCCGGACGGCCACGTCGCCGTATGCAACGATCCCGAAGCGTTTCAGGATGCGATCTGGGATCGGGTGGACAACGGCATTTCCGCCCAGACGGATTACGATTTTCTCTATTACAGTGTATTTCGATTGGTGCGCCCGTAAGGCGACGGCTCTGTAGGACCATAACAACAGGGATTTTTTGAGACCGGTGATGTTGAACGTTGTCGCCATAGGAACCGAAGGACACGCTTATAATCAGCTCAAGCGTCTCTTTTCGCTGGATCGTCTCTATACATTGGCAGGCGTCTGCGGCGATCCGGCACGTCGCCAGGCCGGCTACGCTCTGTGCCGCGAGCGGGGCGTGCCGGTGTTCGATACCGTTGACGCGATGCTTGACCACGTCGCCGGCAGGGCCGAGGCGGTCTTTATCTTTACCGGCATCGACAGCCATTACGACTATACCCGCCGATGTCTGGAAGCGGGGCTGGAGGTATTTCTCGAAAAGCCGCCGGTGCCGACGATTCAGCAGCTTGACACGTTGACCGCGCTGGAGGCGGCCTGCGGCAAACGGGTGGCGGTGCTGTTTCAGTATCTGTACAGCGATATCGTCCGGACGCTCAAGCGGCGAATCGTTTCAGGCGAATTCGGACGGGTCGAGCGCATCGGCTCAATGGCCGCCTGGCAGCGTCCGGATGATTATTTTAAGCGCACTACCTGGTGCGGCGCCGTCAAAACCGCCCGCGGCCAGTGGGTCCTGGACGGTACGCTGAACAATCCGCTGTCGCATGTCCTGAGTAATGCACTGTTTCTGGCCTCCGCCGAGCCGGAACAAATGGCCATACCGCTGGTTGTGCAGGGGGAATTGTACCGCGTGCACGATATTGAATCGGAAGATACCAGCAGTGTGCGAATTGTCTGTGAGAACGGCTGTGTGATCACCAACAACGCCACACTCTGTTCGGAGGCGGAGGTGCGCTGTGAGATGGTGATTGAGTGCCAACAGGCGCGAATCGAGTATCGCAATTTCAACCGCGCCCGAATTGTGTTTCAGGACGGGCGAACGGACGAATGGATTTCCGACGACGCCGATCCGTCGCTGGCGATGCTCAGGGACGTGGCCGAGGCGTTCGAAATGAATCGGCCGTACAAGGTGCCTCTGGCGATGTGTCGGCCGTTTACCTTATGCGTCAACGGGGCGTTTGACTCCAGCGGGCGAACTGTCTATATTGATTCGGCCCATGTGATTAAAGCGACGCAAAACGGGCGTTCCGTAACCCTGATTCGAGACATTGTCCCCCTTATGCAGCAGGCGCATCGGCAATCCCGGCTGTTTTCTGAGATGCAGATTCCCTGGGCCAGGCGCGGTCAGCCGATTCAGATGAAAGATTACGCCTGGTTCCCGGGCAACCGGCCCGAACAAACGACTCTGCAATAAACATCTTGACGATATAGGAATTTGAATTTTGCGGTATGGATGATCAATGAGAACTCAATCACAAAAAAGAGTGTATAACAGTTACATCATATTCAGACTGTGCGGTGCGGCGGCGATGATGTGTGCCTTTGTGGTTATCACAACGGCCCGCTCCGGGCCGTTCGGACGCTGTTTTGAGGCGATTGAATACGGCCGCGCCGACGGCGTCCCTCTCGTGCTGGATGCCTGTATTCCCGGCGGCGACGGCGTGTCTCCGGCGGTGATATTGGTTCACGGGGGCGGCTGGAGCGGAGGAAACCGGCGCGATATGGCGTTTTGGTTCGAACCGCTCAGCCGGGCCGATGTGGCCGGGTTTTCGATCAGCTATCGGCTGGCGCCGACGCACCGCTGGCCGGCCTGTATCGAGGATGTCAAAACCGCCGTTCGATGGGT
>DSDR01000166.1 GCA_011048645.1 Phycisphaerales bacterium | reverse complement strand
TTTTTAATTTTTTAACGCTTGTTCAAAGTCCGCGATAATATCATCAATATGCTCGGTCCCGACCGACACCCGTACATAATCCGGCGTGACGCCGGCGTGCAATTGCTCTTCTTCGGTCAATTGCTGGTGGGTCGTGCTGGCCGGGTGAATCACCAGCGTCTTGCTGTCCAGAACATTGGCCAGATGGCTGGCCAGTTTGACATTATTGATAAATTTAACGCCCGCCTCAAGGCCGCCCTTGACGCCAAAACCGAGAATGGCGCCTTGGCCATCGGGCAGAAACTTTTTCGCCAGAGCATAATTCGGATGCGACGGCAGGCCGGGATAATTGACCCAACTGACCGCCGGATGCGTTTCCAGATACTGGGCCAGTTTCAGCGCATTTTCGCAATGCCGCGGGGCGCGCAGATGCAACGTCTCGACCCCCTGCAACAGCAAAAAGGCGTTAAACGGCGACAGGCACGCCCCCGTATCCCGCAAAATATGCGTGCGAATCTTGATGATATAAGCCAGCTCGCCCAGGGCCTCGACGTATTTCAACCCATGGTAGCTCGGATCCGGCTCGGTCAGCATCGGAAACTTGCCGTTGTCCCATGGAAACCGGCCCGAATCAATCACAATGCCGCCGATGCTGTTGCCGTGGCCGCCGATGATTTTCGTACACGAATGCACCACAATATCGGCGCCGTGCTCAATGGGCCGAAACAGATACGGCGAGGTGACCGTATTGTCGCAGATCAGCGGTACGCCGTGATCATGGGCAATCCGGGCGATGGCCGGGTAATCCAATACATCATTCTTGGGATTGCCGATGCTTTCTATAAATACCGCACGGGTATTGTCGCGCATCGCCTTGGCGAAATTGTTCGGCTCGTTGGGATCCACGAGCGTTACCTCAACGCCCATCTTCGGCAGTGTATGCGTAAACAGGGTACACGTGCCGCCGTACAGCGAATCGGACGAAACCACGTGCGAGCCGGCCGGAGCGATATTCAAAATCGCCGCGGTAATCGCCGCCATCCCGGAACTGAACGCGCAAGCGCCGACGCCGCCTTCCATCGCCGACAGCCGTTTTTCGAGCACATCCGTCGTCGGATTCATAATCCGCGTGTAGATGTTGCCGAATTCCTTCAGCGCGAACAAATCCGCCGCGTGCTGACTGTCGCGAAAGATATAGCTGCTGGTCTGGTAAATCGGCACCGCCCGACTGAGCGTATCCTGATCGACCGTCTGCCCGGCGTGAATCGCCAGCGTATCCAGTTTGTAGTGATTTTCTGTTTCTGCCATGATACTTATACTCCTTAGCGAATAAGGGGTTCGATAGCCAAAATCAAATATTACAAATAAAAGAGCAAAAAGACAGAATCCAAATCAAAACCAACTGTCTCCGAAAAAACTCGCCATAGGGCGGCATTTTTTATTTTTTCATTGTCATTTTTATTTTTTATCTTTGATTTTTAATTTTGCGACGGCACGATTTCAATCATCCGTTTTAGGGCTTTTCGGGCCTGGGCGGCGATGTCTTCGGAAACGGTGATGCGATGCTGCATATCTTCCAGCGACCAGAGGACTTTCTCCAGCGAAATCTTCTTCATATTCGGACACAGCGCCCGTTTGGAGGCCTTTACAAACCGCCGATCCGGGTACATCTTTTGCAGTGTATGGATAATGCCGCTTTCCGTCGCGATAATAAACGTCTCGGCCTTGCTTTTCGGGATAAAATTGAGCATCTGGCCGGTGCTGAGCAGTTCATCGGCGATGGCCCGCACGGCCGGCGTGCATTCCGGATGGGCCAGCACCACCGCGCCGGGGTATTCCTTTCGCATCGCTTCAACGGCCTCCGGCTCAATCCAGACATGCGTCGGACAGTAGCCTGGCCAGAGAATCATATCTCGGCCGGTTCGCTCGCTCACAAAAGCCCCCAGATTCTGATCGGGCACAAAGAGAATCGGCCGATCTTTCGGCAGAGAATTGACCACCGCCGCCGCATTGCTGCTCGTACAGCAGTAATCGCTCAGCGCCTTGACCTCGGCGGTCGAGTTGACATACGTAACGACCAACGCATCGGGGTGCTTTTCTTTCAGCGCCCGAAGCTGCTCGGCGTCGATCATATCGGCCATGGGACAGCCGGCGGTCTTTTCCGGCAGCAACACGGTCTTATCCGGCGATAATATCGCCGCCGTCTCGGCCATAAAATGCACGCCGCAAAACACAATCACCTCCGCGTCCGTCCGGGACGCCTGAATGCTCAGCCCCAGTGAATCGCCGGTGAAATCCGCGATGTCCTGCACCGGGCCGACCTGGTAATTGTGCGCCAAAATAACCGCGTTGCGATCTTTCTTTAACTGGTGTATGCGTTTAATAATATCCATTGTATTGCATTTATATCCATTTCAGAACAGCACGTCAAAACGCGCCCCGTTATTGATTGTTCTATCGGCTGTTGAATGAGCCTGTGCGTTACCCCATTATTGCTATTTACGAGGCGCCGGACTTGCGGCTCTTTTTGCGATAGACCAAATCGGGCTTGGAAATCGTAACAATCGTACCCGGCGGCACCGAATCGCGTATCCACACATTGCCGCCGATGACCGCCCCGGCGCCGATGGTGATATCGCCCAGAATTGTCGCCTCGGCGTAAACCGTGACATTGTCTTCGAGCGTCGGATGACGTTTGCGGTCACGAATAATCTGGCCCCGCTCATCCCGCGGAAAACTCAGCGCCCCCAGCGTAACGCCCTGATAAATCTTGACATTGTCGCCGATGATAGCCGTTTCGCCGATGACCACGCCGGTACCGTGGTCGATAAAGAAATTTCGCCCGATGTGCGCAGCGGGATGAATATCGATCCCCGTTTTGGAATGGGCGTATTCACTCATCATACGAGGAATCAAAGGCACTTCCAGATGATTCAGCTCATGGGCAATCCGATGAATCGAAATCGCCAGCAAATGCGGATAGCTGATGACGATTTCTTCGAACGATTTGGCCGCCGGATCGCCGTCGTAAGCCGCCTGCACATCCCCTTTGAGCAGTTCCCGAATAGCCGGGATGCGTCCCAGCAGCGTCATCGCATTTTGAACCGCCAGAGTGGCGCAATCACACGTGGGGCATTCCTGCATCCGGCAATTGTGACGCAGCGCCAACTCAATCTGTTCAGCCAGCTCCCGACGCAAAATCACGAGCAGTTCCATCACGACCGATTCGATGTTTTCCCGCGTTACGCGCCGCCGGCCCGTATAACCAGGAAAAAGCAGCTCCAGCAGCAATTCTATAGTGTGGACCACTTTTTCCTTGACCGGCAGATTCTTGACGTCGATAAAATTGATGCCGGAATCGCCTTCATACGTGCGGATTATATCTTGGGTAATCTGATTAATATCAGATCGGCTGTCAGGTTGACGCTCGGCTGCATCCATGGTTGATTACAAATTCGCGAACAATTCCGTTGAAAGATACCGCTCTCCGGTATCGCACATAATAAACACAATCGTTTTGCCTTTATTTTCCGGCAGGCGTGACAGTTCACAAGCCACATAAGCGGCCGCGCCGGCGCTAATACCGCCCAATATCCCTTCCTGTCGAGCCATTCGGCGGGCGGTATCCATGGCCTGTTCGTTGGTGACCTGCACCACCTCGTCATAAACCGATGTATTGAGCACATCGGAAATAAACCCGGCGCCGATACCCTGAATTTTGTGGACGCCCGGTCGGCCGCCGGACAAGACCGGCGATGCGGCCGGTTCCACCGCAACGACCCGCAAATCGGTTTTTTTCCGTTTGAGCGCCTCGCCGCAACCGGTAATCGTCCCGCCGGTACCGACACCGGCCACAAGAATATCAATCTGACCTTCCGTGTCATTCCATATCTCAAGCGCCGTAGCGCTGCGATGGATGTCCGGATTGGCCGGATTGGAAAACTGGTCAAGCATCAAAGCGTTGGGGATTTCACGACACAATCGCTCGGCCTGCTCGACCGCTCCGGTCATCCCCAAAGACGCGGACGTCAGCACCACCTCGGCGCCAAGCATTCTGAGCAGCTTGCAGCGTTCGACGCTGGTCGCTTCGGGCATAGTCAACATCAGCTTATAGCCGCGCGCCGCACAGACACACGCCAGCCCGATGCCGGTATTGCCGCTGGTCGGCTCAACCAAGACGGTCTCACTGGAGATCGCCCCGGCCCGTTCGGCGGCTTCAATCATAGCCACCGCAATCCGATCCTTCACAGAGCCGCAGGGGTTAAACGATTCCAGCTTTGCAAGAACGCTTGTCTCCGGCCCAGCCAGACGTTTGAATCGCACCAAAGGCGTCTTCCCGACGGTCGCCGTGATATCCTCATACACATGCGCCATCATTTTGCCCTTGTGCTATATGTTATAGTTGGCGGCCTTTTTGGAGCGAACGGACCGATCGACCAAATCAGCCAGTGTGTAAGATTCCAGCACGCGCGTAATCGAATCCTGCAGCTCATGCCAAATCTCCCGCGTCGCGCAGTCCGTGCAGCGAGGGCAAAACTCCGGATGTTCCAAACAATCGGCCGGAACCATCGGGCCTTCGAGCGTCAGAAACACATCCTTGAGAGAGATTTCCTGAGGCGGACGGGCCAACACGTAGCCGCCGCGCGGGCCGCGAATACTGCGCACCAGACCGGCCGCTTTCAGCATCGCAATGAGCTGTTCGAGATACTTGTTGGAAATGTCCTCGCGATCGGCGATCGTCTTGATTTGCATCGGTTTTTTGCCGTATTCCATCGACAGTTCCAATACCGCCCGCATCCCATATCGTGTTCGTGATGAAAGCTTCATAACCTATTTCTCCTGATAATCTATGGTTTCAGTAGTATTAATTGTCATATTACACACTTACTTATCTTACTTCAAGAAGTTTATCCATTTTTTGTGAAAATCAAAGTATTTTTTGGAGCCGCCGAGAAATATCGCTCAAATAAATCCTATGAAAGAAATATAAATATATTCAAACCTTTCTTTGTCTTTTTTTGTTTCATTGAAGTCCTCCTTGCTCTTGGCCGAGCCGATGGGTATAATCACCGCATTCCTTTTGTATTAACGACAAAAAATATTGCCGATATCAACTATTCAAGAGGCAGAAAATGAGAAATACATTCAGTCTCGCAATTCTCACTGTAACCCTGTCTATTTCAAGTGTTTTTGCCGAGCGCACTGCCTTTGAGCCGACCAAACCCTGGCCGGATAACAACGGCGTCCACATCAATGCCCATGGCGGCGGAATCCTGTTTCATCAGGGGCTCTATTATTGGTTCGGCGAGCATAAGACCCAGGGACGTCGGGGCAATACCGCCCAGGTCGGAGTTCACTGTTATTCCTCCACCGATCTGTACAACTGGAAAGATGAAGCCGTCGCCCTGCACGTCAGCGACGATCCCGAAAGCGAAATCGTCCGCGGCTGCGTCATTGAGCGTCCCAAAGTGATCTATAATCCAAAAACCAAAAAATTCGTGATGTGGTTTCACCTTGAACTCAGAGGTCAGGGTTACACCGCCGCCCGTACCGCTGTAGCCGTCAGCGATACAGTAACAGGGCCTTATACTTATCTGCGCTCGTTCCGCCCGAACGCCGGCAAACACCCCGTCAATGTTCGGCCTCGTGATTTACGCCCCGGTGCGGAAAACTATTTCCATCGCGACATTGAATCCGGCCAGATGGCGCGCGATATGACCCTGTTTGTCGATGAGGGCGGCAAGGCCTATCATATCGCCGCGGCCGAAGAGAACTATACCCTGCATATCTCCTTATTGACCGACGATTTTTTGGATTTTACCGGAATTTTCAGCCGAGTGCTGATACGGATGCACCGCGAAGCGCCGGCCATCTGCAAACGTAACGGACGCTATTACCTGCTGACCTCCGGTTGTACGGGCTGGGCGCCGAACGAAGCCTCCTATGCCGTAGCCGATGACATCTTCGGCCCTTATGAACCAATGGGCAATCCCTGCCGGAGCGTCAATCCTGACAATGGAATGGGGCCGGAATTGACGTTCGGCGGCCAAAGCACCTTCATTCTGCCCGTTGAAGGAAAGTCCGATGCCTTCATTGCTATGTTTGACGTATGGCAACCCCGAAATCCCATTGACGGAACCTATATTTGGCTGCCGATTGAGTTTGACGCTGACGACCGAATGGTCATTGTCTATAGAGAAAAATGGGATTTGTCTGTCTTTGACCCCCAATAAATCCAAGTTGAAGCTCAAAGAGGGTTTTTATGTCTGAGATATATATGCACGTGACCAAAATCGACGAGGCCGGCTACGACGCCGCCCTGCACGGCTTGGCGCACAACAAAAAGCAGTCCGTGGCCAAGATGCCCGGCGTGGCTCAAAAACTGGCCGACAAAGACGGCGGACACAACAAATTCCTCGAAAGCATCACCGTCTGGCTGGATGTTCGCGCCCCGCGCTACTGGTGGCAGGAAGCCGACACGTTTCGCCTGTCCACCAAACAATCCGAAAGCACGATGCACACCCTCACGGACGAGCTGCTGGCCGTCGATATGGAGGACGCTGCGGCCGTTCGCGCGTTTTTGGAGCAAAACTTTGAGCCGGACGCCTGCCCGCTCGACACGCTGCGAGCCATCTACGCCGCCGCGCATAACAAAGACCTCATCGGCGTCAAGAAACGCCTGCCCGAAGGATTCCTCCAGACGCGCCTGTGGTGTATGAGCTACAAAACCCTTCGCAACATCATCCTTCAGCGCCGCACCCATCGCCTGCCGCACTGGAAGCAGTTCGTCCGACAGACACTTGAGCAGATCGACCATCCGGAGCTGCTGCCCGGCCTGGCCCGCACGGCAAATTAAGGAGCCATAAAAAACAATTTGGCTGTTTTTCCACCACGAAGAACACGAAGATCACGAAGGAAATCTTATTTTTCACTACAATCTTCGTGCCCTTCGTGGTTCAATGATTCGTAAATCAGTCATTGAATTATTCACGGCCAAGATGGCCGTGCTGCAAGAATACAAATTCCTATGCTATTTAATTGCTTTACGATCTCGAAGCCGGCCTTGAGACCTGCCTGCTGTGGGCGAGAGCTGCTTACGACTGCGCAAAATAGTTTTTCAAATCCGCCGCCGCGACGGTGTCTTTGCGTTGAGCCAGCCGCTCATCGCCGCCGCTGCCGCCGCCGGTATAGACATCAAAGGCCTCTTGTCGAACGCCGTCCATCGTCTTGACCCGGCCAACCAGCCCGACATCGCACACGACACTGAGCGCACAGTTGTTCGGGCAACCGGAGATGCCGACGGTCAAATCGGTCTTTCCCCTCTGGGCCAGGGTCTCGGCCATCACCTCGGCTGCCGCCCGGCAGTCGGCCAGCCCCCGTGTACAGGTGCTGTTGCCCGGACAGGCGACAATCCGGGGTCGATGAGTCAGCGGATGCAGCGACGGCGGCAGATTAAACGGCACACGACTGTACAGATCGATGCCGTGCCACAGATTGATGCGCATCTGAACCGTCTGACCATCGGCCAGATTCGCCAGCATCATCGCCTGCTTACAGGTTATATCGCCGCCGAGGGTTTGCAGCGTCAACCGCTTTTGATACCCCGCCTGTCCGAACGAAAGCGGCACGGGCTTTTGCGGCAGCCGGGCTTTGTGTCTTTCAAATGCATCATTCAGCAAAGCTTTGAAGGGTACATTGCCCATTCGCTGTCGAATGTGTCGCAATCGCGCCGTTCGGCGATTCTCTCGGTCTCCATGTTCGGCAAAGACCTCCAGCGCCGCAAAGACCAGCGGCGCCGCCTCCTCGGGCCGAATCGACTCGTACAGGACAATTCCCGGCTGCGGCCGCGGCCCCAGCGAACCGGCGCCAATGACCCGAATCGACTCCGGCGATTGAGCCGCAAAACCCAGGTCCTGCAGATACGGCCGCGCCCCCGTACCGCCGCAGCCGGTAAAACTGATTTTGAACTTGCGCGGCAGGTCCAGCGTCCCAGCCGCCGACAACACCGCGTCCCGCACCTGTTCGGCCAGCGGCGTCATCTCCACCGCCTCCGGATCAAACCCGCAGCACGGACACACCGTGATGTTGCGAACAAAATCGCCGCACGCACCGAACGTTGAAATCCCGATCTCGGCCAGCGCCGCCTGCACCCCGGCCACATCCGCTTCGGCAATATTGTGCAGTTCAATATCCTGCCGCGTCGTGATATGAAGCGGCGTACCGCCGGTAAACTCCTCGGCAAGCTCAACAATCCGCCGAAGCTGTGTCGGCGTGATCCGTCCACCCAGAAAAGGAATACGCTGCATAAAAAATCCTTCCTGCCGCTGTGGATACGCCCCCAGCAGCCGTACAGGTCCGTATGGAACCAATGGTTTATACATAGTTTGCCGCTCGTCAATCATCAATCATCAATAATCAATAATCAATAATCAATTTCAAAGGTAATACTCCGGCAGATAATGGCGCTCGGTCAGCAGGTTGGCCACTTGTCCGGCCGCCTCGGACGGATTAAGCGGCACATTCAGCTTCAAATCCACATCCGCCGCCGCCAGGCCGTGCGCGCCGACGCCGATGATGAGATTTTCACCGGGATGATTCAGCGTGCGAAGCACTTGCAGCTCATAACTATCCAGATCGCTGACAGTCGTGATCAGGATCATTCCCGCGTCGGTAAACACATGCGCCACCTCGCCGAGCCGCCGCAGGTATTCATCGCGCAAATAGTTGCGGCTGATGTCTTCATCCATGCCCAATAAACTGTTGTCCAGCCCCAGATAATACACCTGTCGTCCGGCGGCAAACAGTTTTTCTTCCAGCGCTTGGGCCAGAGCGGCTTTGCCTGTTTGCGGCGGACCGGCGATCACCACCAGCGTCGAGCGCTGGCCGGTGCGATACGACCGCATCAGCGGCGTAATTCGACTTCGCCGCCAGCTTTTTTCGCGCTGCTGCACATGTTCGCTCAGTCGGTCGGCGGCGTTGCTTTCGGCCTGGAGCACCACCCCGCCGCCAGCGATGTGGTAATTGTCGATCAGCACAAAACGCCCTGTCTGCGCGATCTCGGCGGTCGGATCAAAGGCAATGGGTTTGAGCGTTTCCAGCACACACTCGGCCACATCGTGCCGCTGAATATGCCGTCGGTTCCGCTCGGTGGTCAGTTCCGATGCATCCAGCACGGTGCGAATCTGACGCAGCCAGACCGGCGCCCGCGCTGTGCCCAGCTTGAGCAGATAGCGTTTGTTGAAAATCATCGGCTCGCGCCCCATCCAGAACAAGTTGACGCGAAGCTGACGGGCTGTCGCCGGCGGCGACTCATCGGTGCGTACCAGTAATTCGCCGGGCCGAACATAAACCTGCTCGCGCAGGGTAACGCCAACGGCTTCGCCAGCCGTCGCCTCATGCACCGGCGGAGCATTGAACGCCTCGATGCTTGCAATTGTTGAGCGTTTGCCCGATGGATAAAACACCACCGCATCGCCGACACGCAGCGTACCGGTCTCGATGCGCCCGGCGAAAATTCGCCGGTTGTCGCCCTGCTCGGTAAACTTATAAATGTCCTGGATGGGTAGCCGCAGGGGTTGGCCCACCCGCGGCGGTTCTTTTTCAAAGCCGTCCAGCGCCTCCAACACGGTCGGCCCGTCATACCACGGCATCGCATCGCCTGCCGCAGCGACATTGAAACCGTCCCGGGCGCTGATGGGAATAAAATGCCGCGGTGCAATCCCCGTCTGTGTCAGAAAAGCGGAAAACTCCGACCGGATGCGCTCAAACACACGGCGGTCATAACCGGCCAAATCCATTTTATTGACGCAGACAATGGCCTGTCGAATGCCGAGCATTCCCAGCAAATACCCGTGACGTCGCGAGTTTTCCTGTACGCCCTCATGGGCATCAATGACCAGCACCGCCGCCTCGGCCCGCGCAGCGCCGCTGATCATATTTTTCAAAAACTCAATATGTCCCGGCGCATCGATCAGAATGTACTCGCGTTTTTTCGACTTGAAAAAACACCGCGCTGAATCAATGGTAATCCCCTGCGACTGCTCATCCTTGAGTGCATCCAGCAAAAAGGCATATTCAAACGGACGGGCGTGATACGCGCACTGCGCCTTGACCGCCTCCAGTTTGCCTTTCGGAAGCGACTGCGTATCGGCCAGCAACCGTCCGATCAGCGTGCTTTTGCCGTGATCGACATGCCCGATGATGACAATATTCATCTTCTGCGCACCCTGCGTGCCGTTCTTTATCATTTGGCTTTCCAGTACAGTGGACATAACAACCTCTCTATAGAAAATAGTTCCGCCAAAGGCGGCTCCATAATTTTACATTTAAGATTTTACATTTCTTACATATATCCTTCGCGGCGCAGCGTCTCCAGACCGCCGCCGTCTTCGGCGTCCTGCTGTCGGCCGGAGCGTTCGGCGATATTGCTGAATTTGCCGCTGCGCAGCTCCTCGATAACCTCGCGGACGTTTTGGGCCGTCGAATCGACCGGCCCCGTACACGGCGCACAGCCCAGCGACCGGTAGCGTTTGCCGTCGCCTTTGTCAAAATACAGGTCGATGATCGGAATATTCTCGCGTTCGATATATTCCCAGATATTCAACTCCGTCCAGTCCAGCAGCGGATGAATCCGCACGTGCGTGCCGGGAGCAAAGTCGGTGTTGAACTGATTCCACAACTCCGGCGGCTGCTCGGCGATATCCCACTCGCTGTGGGTATCGCGCGGCGAAAAATAGCGTTCCTTGCTGCGGCTGCCCTCTTCGTCGGCCCGCGCGCCGACGATCACGCCGGTAAACGGCTCGCCGCCGTCTTGCCGTTCATAAGCGCCGGTTTTGTGGTTCAGCGCCCAGCGCGGCCATTCGCCGCTGAGGGTATGCTTGAGCGTTTCGCTTTTGAGCCGTTTGCAGCAGACCAGACGCGACAGGTTGCCGTCGGGAAAGGTGTGTTTGTGCTCCAGGGCTTCAACGTCCTGACCGACAATCAGATTCAGCTTCCACTTCAGGGCAAAGGTGTCGCGGTACTGAATCATCTCCGGAATCTTAAATCCGGTATCGATGTGCATCAGCGGGACCGGCACATGTCCGAAAAACGCTTTGCGCGCCAGCCAGAGCAAAACCGTACTGTCCTTGCCGATGGACCAGAGCATCACAAGCTGCTTGAACGACCGATACGCCTCCCGCAATATATACACGCTCTGAGCTTCCAGCACATCCAATTGCGTCATCGTCTTTGTCATTGTTTGATTCCTTTATTTATCATCATCAGCGAAAGCGGATTCCACAATTTTGATCTTTGATTTTTAATCTTTATTTTTTTTCAAATGCAGTCCGCATTCTTTGTGTTCCGGCGCCTCCCACCACCAGCGACCGGCCCGCACGTCTTGTCCGGGTTCAATCGCCCGGGTACACGGCGCACAGCCAATGCTCGGATAGCCGGCGTCATGCAAACGGTTATAAGGCACATTGCCGGAGCGAATCGCGTCCCAGGTCTGCTGCTCGGTCCAATCGGCCAGCGGACAGGCCTTGATCAGCTCGAACTGCTCGTCCCACTGGAAAAAATCGAGTGCTTGCCGTGTAACCGACTGCTCGCGCCGCAGGCCGCAGACCCAGAGTTGACGGCCGGCCAGCGCCCGCCGCAACGGTTCGACCTTGCGGACCGTGCAGCAGTGTTTTCGAAGTTCAACGCTTTGATAAAACAAATTCGGCCCATACCGATTGACCATCTGTTCAACCGCCTGATAATCGGGAAACAGCAGCCGAATCCGCAGGCCGTACCGTTCCTGCGTCCGCGCCATGACATCATAGGTCTCCTGCGGCAAACGTCCGGTATCGATGGTAAAAATGTCAATCCGAGCGGGCAACGCAGCCAGCATACCCGTCAATACCTGATCTTCGGCCCCGAAACTGGTGGCCATCGTCGCCTGGTCGCCGAACCGATCAACGATAAGCCGCAATCGACCGACGGCGTCCAGTTTGCGCGCCGCCTGATTCAGTTGTTCAATCACCTCATGTGTTTCGCTGTGTCGATTCATACGCACCTCAAATCTGATAATCCGGGGGCGGCGTCTTTCCGAAATGCAGGCGATTCCACAGCCGCTCGTGAACATAAAACGCCCCGATCTTCATCAGGGTATCCAGTACCCCGATTCCCACCGCCGTATTGATTTCCCGTGTGACGGCCAACGCCACCAGAAATGTCACGCCGGATCCCAACGCCCGATAGCTGACGGCCTTGGCAATACTTCTGACATGCGACTCTCTCATTTCCTTGTATTCCTATTATTTCAGTAGTGTATATGTTGAAAAAAATTATATAATGTAATTCGGCTCACCTGAGGCACAGCTCTCAACTTCCCGCCGGACCATTTCTTCGAGTGTACACGCCTCAAAAATCCGTGTTACCGCCGTATTGGCCTCTTGAATGAGCGAGCCAAGCACGCGCTGGCCGTCCGCCTGGGCACTTGACGGTTCAGAAAATTCGGACGAGCGATGTTCAAGATATGACACAATCTGGGCAAGCGTGATTTCATTCGCCGGGCGAGCCGGCACATAGCCGCCCGCCTTGCCGCGAATAGACGTAACGAAGCCGCCCTGCTTGAGTTCATTGAGAATGATCTCAAGAAAACGCACCGGCAAATTATGCCGAGCAGCCAGCTTTCGAGCGGTTATCGGCCTTTGAGAACCGGCCAAAACCAACTCATACAATGCTACAATGGCATATCTGGATTTCTTTGAAACGTCAAAATTCACAAATACCTCACTGTTATCATCGGAATTATGATATAAATTAAACCAACTTTTGTGATTGATTGCAAGACAAAAACTAAAAAATAAATA
>DSDR01000025.1 GCA_011048645.1 Phycisphaerales bacterium | reverse complement strand
AGATTCTTATTTTCGTTTCAATTCCGTCAACAAATGTCTGTATGCATCGCGCTGTTCCACATCGACCCGTCGATATTTCAGCACATTATACGAAAACACGTGCGGCTTGTAATTTTTATACCATCCATGACAAAGCGCATACGAAACGCGATGCGAGGTAAACGCCGCCGGGTAGTCTTCCATCACCATCCGTTCCATCCGCCGGTACAGTTCCGTTCGCTCCGGGCTGTCGAACATTGCCTGAGCCTGCTCAAGCAGTGTATCATATTCCGGATTGGAATAAAAAAACTTATTTCCGCCGGGAGCAAAATATTTTGATCCGAACAGTTCCAGAAAATCAATCGCATCCGGCATCCCGGCGCTGACGCCGCTGGCAAACAACTGCAAATGACCGCTATTCATTTCCGACAGATAGGTCGGCCAGTCCATATAATCGACATTCAAACGAAGACCGATCCGTGACACGTATTTCTGCAAAAACTGGCCGTACTGACGCGCAAAATTGTCCGTCCCCGGCATGCCCAGCTTCAACGGCGGAATGGGGCCGCCGTGAATGCGTTCGGCCTCTTTGAGCAGGTCAGCCGCTTCGACCGGGTCATAGCGGGAATAACCGTACTCGGCGATATCGGGGTCGTAGGAATTCAAACCGGGCGACACAAACCCGTGAGCAATCTCAAATCGCCCGTTGAACAGCAAATCAATCATCGCCTGACGATCAATCGCATGCGAGATGGCCATACGCAGCGGCTTGTTCGCCCCCAGAACCGGATCTCTGAGATTAAAGCCCACCCAAAACGTGGACGGATCGACATAGGTTTCCAGCCGGATGTTGCGCCGAATCATTTCCTCGGTCAGTTCGCCGCCGCCGGCGCCGATGGCCTCGTCAAAATTATCCTTGGGAATACCCGAAAAATCCAGCTCGCCACGCATAAACAGCAGCCAGCGCGGGTGGTCTTCTTCAATCACGCGAAAGATAATCCGGTCGGCAAAAGGAAGCGGTTTGCCCGCGTCATCCAGCAATCCGGCCTCCGCATCGCCCACTTCTCCCTCGGACGGATACACCTGCCCCCGCCAGTTGGCGTTGCGTACCAGTTCGACATAGCTGCCGCGCCGCCAGGCCTTGAGCCGATACGGGCCGGTTCCGACCGGACGATTGCGAATCTGAGCACGATAATAATCAACCGCCTCATGCGGCACCGGCGCAGCGGAGATATCCGAAAGCATGGATTCGACCAACTGCGGCCAGGGACGAATCAGTTTGATTTGCAGGGTATAATCGTCCAGCGCCCGAAGTCCTTCGACCTCATAGCTGTAATCAACGGCCCATTCATCGGGAAACTGCTTGGTATAGTCGCGAAAGGCGTCAAGCCCGACGACGCGATCATTCCAGGACGGCCAGTTTTGACTGCGATATTTGACATTGGCAATGCGCTTCAGGGCATACACAAAATCATGCGCCGTCACGTGCCGTCCCTTGCCGCCCGGAAAACAGGGGTCATCCTGAAACAAAACGCCCTGTTTGATTCGAATGGTATAAGTCAGCTTGTCCTCACTGATGTCAGGCATAGCTTCAGCCAGCAGCGGAATGATCTCATACGGCCGCTTCAAGTAATGGTATTCATACAGCGCTTCATAAATGTTGCCCCCGACGGTCATCCCATAGACATCGCGCATGTTGCCGCTGTCCAGCGTCTGAACTTTGGTAATCAGCGACAAATGAAGCACGACCTCATCGTCGTCGTGCGGGGTTTTGTGCCATCCGCAGCCGCAAAACGCCGCGCTGATAATCAGCCAGAGGGCCGAAAGCTTAAGCGACAACAACATCGCCGACGCCGTGAAGCATCGCCCCGACAAGTTATCGAAATGTCTTCTTGTAAAGCTCACGCTTGTCATTGTCCACTTGGAAAAATTTCGTCAGACCCATTCCGTTCGTATCGGGTCGATAAGAGTTCGGCACAATGTTTTCCACCCAGTCATGATGCAGCAGATACGAGATGCGATGATAGACATACGCCGCCGGCAAATCATGAACGACAATCCGCTGCGCCCGATGATACAACTCGGTGCGTTCCGGACTGTCCGGCATCACGGAAATCTGCTCATAAATCGCGTCAAATTCGGGATTGCTGTATTGGGTGCTGTTGGGCCAGGGCGAATTCTTGCTGTAATACACCTGCATAAAGTTTTCCGCATCGGGATAATCGGCGATCCATCCGGAAAAAAACATCTGATGGCTGCCGTTGCGCATCCGCTCCAAAAACGTCGGCCAGTCGAACATCTCCAGCTCCACCGTCAAGCCGATCTGAGCCATACAGCTCTGCAAAAACTGCCCCATCTGGCGAATCGTCGCATCGGTACCGCCCATCGCCAACCGCAGCCGTCCCAACGGACCGCCGTTGATCCGCTCGGCTTCCCGCAAATACCTCTCGGCGCGGGCCAAATCACGCTGCGATGAAGAAATCTCGTCAATCGTCGGATCATACCCCTGCATCACCGGCGGAATATAGCCGTGCGCGACCCTGCCGCGACCGTTCAAAAACAAATCGATAAATCGCTGCCGGTCAATGCTGTAACTAATCGCCTTGCGCAGCGCAAGATTGCCGCCCACCGTCCTGTCGGACATAGTGAAGCCGATCCAAAAGGTATTCGGCTCATCAAAGGTTTTCAATTGAATGTCTCGCTCTTTCATCATCTCGGTCATCTCGACGCCCATCGAAATCACCTGGCCGAAATTATCTTTCGGAATGCTGTTAATATCCAGCTCGCCCCGAATAAACAGCAACCATCGCGGCTGATCTTCGATGATGATCCGCCAGAAAATGCGGTCAATATAGGGCAGACGCCGGGATGTCCCGTCCCGCTCTTGTACGATCCAGTGATAATTCGGATTTCGTTCGGCTTCGATAAAACTGCCCCGCCGCCATTGGACAAGCTGATACGCACCGGTTCCGACGGGATTGGAGCCGATACGCTTGCCGTAATACGCAACCGCCTCGGGCGGGATCGGCGCGGTCGCGGTATATTGAAGCCACATCACAAACTGCGGCCAGGGACGCACCAGTCGCACCACCAGCATATGATCATCCTCGGCGTACAGCCCCTCCACGTGCCGGTCGTAATCAACCTGATCCGGATCGCATTGCTTGGTGTATTCGCGAAACGCATCCAAACCGACGATCCGCCCGTCAAATATCCACCAGCTTTTGCTGCGGTTTTTGACGTTGGCGATACGCTTCCAGGCAAACACAAAATCGTGCGCCGTCAGTTCGCGGCCCTTTCCATCCGGAAAACAGGGATTGTCGTGAAAATAGACCCCCCCGCGGATGGGAATACGATAGACCAAACCGTCTTCGCTGATCTGAGGCATATCCGCCGCCAACAGGGGAACCATCCGATAAGGCCGTTCGGTGTAATCATAATCGTATAAACACTCAAAAATATCCCCTACCACGGCGTGGGTAACCGCATCCCCCATTTCCGCCGGATCCAACGTCTGGATACTTTCGCGCAAACGATGATAAATGACCATTTCATCCGTATTGTGCGCACCTTTGCGTTCACAACCGAATAAAACCGCCGCCGCAGTCAAACTGCAAACGCCTGCGCCCAGCCAACGCAGAATGCGATGCTTTTTATCGGCATATTCTTTCGTACGGCATGCTCTGCCGTTATGCTGTCGTACCGTCGTATTGCTCATCGGTCAAGCCGAGACTCACCTCACCGGCGGAGGGGGTAATTGGGGCGGAGCGTGCCTGGGGCGTCCGGCTTCGGTTTGTCCGTAATTAAACTTCAAACGTGTGGCCAGATAGCCCGGCCCCATATCACTGCCGAAATAGGCCTCAAATTCGCGATCCAGGCCCGATCCGCCGCGCTGAAGAATGCGGATAAATGGAGTCTGTTGTTCCATAACACGAGTTAACACCTGGCTGTCCACTTCAGCAATCACATTGGCCAATGCGTTGCGCTGATCATCGGTCAAGGGACTCGGCTCGACCATATAACGCTGAAACACCAGCGACAACAGCTCCGCAAAATGACGCGCCATCGCCGCACGCGCCGCGGATTCCCGTTGATCCAAAATAAGTTGCCCCATCGACCGGAGCAAGACGGCGTCAAACTGCTCGTCATTGACGTTCCAGCCCTTATAAGCGTCAATCCGGCGCTGCGCGACAGCCATCAGAATGTCGCGGGCCGTTTCATGGTTGACCATGGACGCAAAGGTAACAATCGTGCGAAGGATTTGCGTATCCGACTCGTCAGAAACACGCTCACGCAACGCCTCCAGAATCCTTTCCATCAGCACTTCATCCCCGATGGACGGATCAATGAGCTGAACCGCGACCCCCGAACCGGCCACACACTTGACCGCCCAATAGCGGACCACGTCGTCAGGATCATCCAAACGCTCCAGTCCAAACTCTGCAAGCAGAGGACTGTGCAGTTGAGCCGTCAGAATCATCAAATTACGTCGCATCAGCGTCTTTCTGTCGGACGCTTCCCACTGCCCCACCGTCTCAAACGCCTGCTGCAAGTGCTGCCGGCCGATCTGCACATACCCGGCCGCGTTCAGGCTGAGCGGCTCGCTGCCTTTTTCCTGCTGGATCTGACGGCGAATCGCAACAATCTGTTCAGATTCCTCAGCCAGCAGCATCGCATCCAGGGCGATACGCCAAAAATCATTGACAACCGCACGATCCGAATCGCTCATCTGGCCGCCGCTGCTGACCAGTCGCTGTCGAACGTCCGCGATTCGGTCGGTAGGAACCACCGCATAAACCGCCGTGATTGCGCAGACCAAGAAAAAGACTATTGTTTGCTTCATTATCCCGCCACTTCAAATTAAGTTGATTTTCGACATCGATTATTCGATTCGCCGAATGCAAAACGTTTACCGCACAAGAAGATACCCCCCTGTCCGATGCCTGTCAAGGTAATTCATTTGTATTATAATACGTCATCCAACTCATTGGATGTGCGGGCAGTACACACAAAGTCCGATAAACAAAGTCTGAAACTTTTTTATCGCTTTATGAAGCTTTCTTGGCAGACGATGGTTATTATAACTTCGAAATCCGCCGAAAAAATGGTATAAATAATTTACGGCGAACTTTTCAAAATTCGGAACAGTAGATTTCTTATAACGATATTTTTACTCTGTAAAACGCCATAATCGCCATTTATGATCGTATCATGACAACGCCTTGGATAAAGAAGCCAGACGGATATTTCAGGGCCGTGGTGTGGACTGTCGCGGGGATGTTGTTGTCTCTGGTCGCCCTGACGGAGGTCATCGCCAACGGCACTGACGCTGCGCCCGCTGCCGAGCAACAACAGGCGCCATCAGACGAAAAAGGAGAGCCAAAAGACCCCAATACACCCAAAAGCCCCCCTGCTCACCGCGATAACGACCCGTCCGATCCCAACCAGCCACCGGCCAACGGCCTCGTCGAGAACGGGAACGAAGAAGACGACGACTCGATGTTTCCTGATGCAGAAGATATGGTCGAGCTTTTCGATCTTTTTGGTCGAATATTCAACGACCAGTACATCACCGAAACCGGCTTTGTGGATTACACCACGCTTCGACGCAAACGGGCCGATCTGATCAAGGCATCCAATCTGCTCGAAAAGCTGCACCCGGCAGTCTTGATGAGCCTGAATCGAGAGCAGCGAATCGCCTTTTGGATCAATACCTACAATACCTGCATACTGAAATTGATTATCGATAATTACCCCATTCAGCCCAAGTGGTATATGATTCTGTATCCGAGCAACAGCATCATGCAGATTCCAGGCGCCACAACGAAGGTCTTTTTCCGAATTATGGGGCTGGAGTATAACCTGAAAGAAATGCGCAATGATCTGCTTTTGGATCGGTACAGGGATCCGCGTATCTGTTTTGCATTGACCGAGGCGGCGCGCGGCGGCGCCATCCTGCGCAATGAACCGTATCTGCCCGACACACTTGAAGAGCAACTGGACGACCAGGTCCATCGCTTTCTCAATTCCCCGCATGGCCTGCGGATCAACCGACAGAGTAACGTACTCCATCTGTCGAACGTCTTTTCAATGAATAAAAAGGTGTTTCTTGAATCAGAATACGCCGAAATTCTTCGTTTTCGTGCTCGAAAACCCGAAGAACGGGCCTGGCTCAATTTTCTGTCCAAGTACCTGCCCCAAGAGGACGCCCAGTGGCTGGACGCCAACGACCCGACGATCCGCTTTATCGATTTTGACTGGAACCTCAACGAAAAATAAACTTTGGCCTTTTGTACCCTCTGAATTCACAGTTCTCAAATTCTCATTTCTGTATTCTTTTCATTTGACCCCTTCAGCTCCGATGGTTATAGTAAGTTATTTATTTTCACTGATCCACGTAACCCTCAGGAGTTAGGACCAATGGCAAAAAAGAGCGAAACCCAAAACGGCCGATTTCTCGGACGCGGCCATCTGTTTACCAGTGAATCGGTCACCATGGGACATCCGGACAAAGTCGCCGACCAGATATCCGACGCCATCCTGGATGCCATGTTGGCCCAGGATCCGGACAGCCGAGTGGCCTGCGAAACACTGGTCGCCACCGGAATGGCCGTCATTGCCGGAGAAGTAACCACCAACGCCATCGTCAATATCAGCGATGTCGTGCGCACGACCATTAAAGAAATCGGGTACACCGATCCGCAAATCGGTTTTGACGCCGAGAATTGCGCCGTGATCGTCGCCCTGGGCAAGCAAAGTCCTGACATCTCACAAGGCGTTACCGAAGGCCAGGGCCTGCACAAAGAACAAGGCGCCGGCGACCAGGGACTGATGTTCGGCTTTGCCTGTCGGGAAACACCCGCACTGATGCCAATGCCGATTTATCTGGCGCACAAAATCACCGACCGTCTGGCCAAACTGCGGCAAAACGGCAAGATGCCCTGGCTCCGACCGGACGGCAAGAGTCAGGTCACGGTCGAATACGGCGAGAACGGCAAACCCAAACGCATTCACACTGTCGTCGTCTCAACGCAGCACAGCGAGGACATCCCCTATCGCGAGATAAAAAAACAGATCATTGAAAACATTATCATACCTGTCTTGCCGCCCAAACTGGTCGATAAACAAATGATCGTTCACGTCAACCCCACCGGACGATTCGTGACCGGCGGCCCCAAAGGCGACTGCGGCCTGACCGGACGCAAAATTATTGTCGATACCTACGGCGGACGCGGCAGCCACGGCGGCGGCGCCTTCAGCGGAAAAGACCCCTCCAAGGTTGATCGCTCGGCCAGTTATATGGCTCGCTACATCGCCAAAAACATCGTCGCGGCCGGTCTTGCCGACGCCTGCGAGGTGCAGCTTTCTTATGCCATCGGCGTTGCAGAGCCGATCAGCGTATTGGTCGATACCGAAGGAACCGGAAAAATCGACGAAATTGAGATTGAACAGTTGGTGCGCAAGCTTTTCCCCCTGACGCCCAAGGGAATGATCAACCAGCTCAAACTCAAACGTCCTATTTACAAAGAAACCGCACGCAACGGCCACTTCGGACGCAACCACAGGGATTTTACGTGGGAACAGACCGATATGGCCGACAAACTTCGCAAAGCCGCCGGACTGTAGATTGAAGGTTTTGCAGACGCAGCGTTCAGAACGTCCCGTCAAAGATGGCTTTTGCGATATCGTTAATGGCTTGGCGCGTCGTGGCATTGCCGCGCTGCGTCAAGATGCTAAAGACAATATCGCCGCGCGGGGTTCGGCAAACCCCTGAAAACGTGCGAACGCCGGCAATATAGCCGGTCTTGCCGTAGATGTGCCCGCGATACGGGGCCTGCTGAAAATACCGGGCAAGGGTGCCGTCGTTTCCGGCCTCAGCCAGCGCGGCCAGATAGCGGTCGGCATACGGTTTTTGCAGCATATCCTCAAGAACGGCGACAAGCACATTACACGACAGGCGATTCTTGCGGCTCAGGCCGCTGCCGTCGTCGAGTTCAAACTGCTCGCTGTCCACACCGAGCAGATTCAAATAGCGACCGACCAGCATCAGCCCGTGCGGCCATTCACCATTGATCCGCCCCTGCGTATGCTCGGCAGAAATGGTTTTGATCAGGCTCTCGGCGGCCAGATTCAGGCTGTCCTTGTTGCAGCGGTCAAGCACATCCCAAATAGGCGTGGAAAAGGTGTGCAGCCGCTTCAAATCGGCTTCCTGCCGAACATATTTTTTCACGATCCTGCCGTTGACGGCAATGCCGGCCGAGCGAAGATGGCCAACAAGCAGATGGGCAAACAACCCGGCCGGCTGCTCAACGGCCGCATCAAAACCCGCGGATTGGTTGAGATTGCCGCGGACGGAGAGCCGATTGGGCGTCGTCGTGCGATAGCCCCCGATGGCGCTGTTGCCGCTGCTGATCAATCGAAGCTGATTGATCAGCGTCACATAGTCGTTGTCCGGCTCGATGCGCAGCGCCGCCCTGCCGTTTTGCCGCGTCGCCGTGATGCGCACACAGTTGCGATTGTAGTTCAGTCCGCTGACTTCGCAGGCGTAAGCCTGATTGAGCTGATCAGCCGGCCACGACGGATGCACACGATTCAAATCGAAGAAAAAACTGTCGATCACAATATCTTCGAGGCGGTCGATGCCGCGATCGGCCAGAATTCGAATAATGTCCCCAAAAATCCAGTCCTGACCGCGACCGTATCGCTGATCAATCAATGAATCACCCAATACCGGATCGCCGCCGCCGATAATAACGAGACTGTCGCCCAGCAAGGCAACGTGCGTTTGAAATTCATAATCCGGGCCGAGATAATGCAGCGCCGCGGCCGAAGTCGCCAGTTTCATATTCGACGCGGGAATCATCGTCTTTTCGGCGTTTCGACGATACAGTACCTTACCGTCCTCGGCCCGCACCGCCAGAATCGCAAACTCGGCCGTGCGTTGATTGGACCGGCTGATGATTTGCGAAATCGTGTTCGCCCTCGCTGGCCACGGCACAACCGATGACGCGATGATGCAATATAAAAAAACCGTCTTCATAATGCCGTGTTATTTAACACAATCCGCACGCCGTTTCAAGAGGCAACAACCCATAAAATGAGAAATCATCACCGAAGCGGCACTCTCCACTGTGCCCGCCATGAAACAGATCGCAAGTCTTGCCGCCTTTGAAAAGGGAAAACGCTTTTGCCATAAGGGGGAACGCGACGACGGCCCGTGAGCGATGGCCAAAAAGGGAAGTTAACAACCGCCCAAAGCAGGTACCTCAAGGTCCGTCAGGAACCGGCAGATTTTTTGAATGGACTCGATAAATTTTTCGTATTCGATCGGCTTGACCACGTACAGACTGCATCCGAGTTGTTGACATTGCTCCACAGCTTGACGATCTCCGGTGGTGGTCAAAATCACGATGGGGATTTTTCGAAGTGTGTCATCGGATTTCAGTCGCCTCAGGACATCCAGACCATCGACTTTGGGCATTCGAATATCCAGCAGCAACAGCATCGGACGACGGTAATTTCCCGACTCCGGCGACTTGGCATCCTCAAGAAAGTCCAGTATCTCTTGGCCGTCTTTGAAACGTAAAATCGTATTGAGAATACCGCTGCGAATCAGATTCCGCTCAATTAAGGCAAAATGCCCGTCGTCGTCCTCGGCAACAAGAATCAAAGCATCCTTATTCATCGTAGCAACCCGCCAACCCTTGTTGATTCGCTCTACGCGTTGCGAAAATTAGTATAATTAAACTTAATACAAGTCGCAACTTATGTCAATGTTTTTATAAAAAAACAAAAACAGGCCATATAACATCTTGATATAAATATATCTGCCGCTCACTCAACTGCCAAAAACCAACGTACGACAAAGAAAAATCTGCCTTCGGATAACTATCATAATTTTAAGAAGTTACGTTAAAATCCTATACCGGAAAAAAAAGTCTTGTTATTCTTGGCCGGGTGATGATTGACAGCCACGCCTCCGCCTGCTATATTGGGTACTGTAAAGATGAACAGTAGATTTTTGAGGTGAGAACTTGACGGCTTTCTTTGCCGTGGCGGGCTTCCGGAATATCAGTGGATGAATGTTCCGGAAGCTTTATTTTTACGTAACTTCTTTTTGGACAAAATCTTATGGAAAAAGAGGTTGGCGCCGGACACAAAGGGAGCTTCACGGCCAAAGTGCTGAGCAATCAGCAGATTCGCGAATGTTACTATCGTCTGAATCTGAAACTTGACCCGATCGGGAGCCGTTTATTTGAGACGGCCAAGCCCGGCCGGTTTGTGGAGATAGATTTGGCCGGACTGCCGCTGCCGCCTGAAGACAAAATTCCCCCCGCCCTGCGCGACGCAGCCTATCGACAAATCCTTCTGCGTCGTCCGTTTAGTTTTTCAGACGTCATCTTCGTCCCCGGCCAGAACGGCCCGTGCGTCAAACTGGAGATTCTCTATTGCATCCTCGGCCCGGCGACCTTGCGAATGATGACGCTGGCCGGCGGCGACACCCTCAATCTGATCGGCCCGCTGGGCAACGGCTTTGCCCTCCCTGACACCCTCAAAAAAGCGGTTTTGATCGCCGGCGGGATGGGCGCCCCGCCGCTGCTGCACTTGGGCGGCTATCTGAAAAGACACCGCCCCGAAGTGGAAACGATCTGCTTCGCCGGCGCCAAAAGTTGTGAGGACTTGCCCTTTACGCTCAAAATCGGCAATCTGACCGGCCTGGTGCTTGAAGAATTTGACGTCCTGGGCATCCCCTCGCTCGTCGCCACAGACGACGGCTCGGCCGGCTTTAGGGGGTTCGTCACCGATTGCGCCCGGCGCTGGCTCCGCGACAATCAGCCGAACCCCGGCGAGACCCTCGTTTACGCCTGCGGACCGGAACCGATGCTGGCCGAGGCGGCGCGACTGGCCAAGGAGTTTGACCTGCCCTGTCAGGTCAGTATGGAACGGATGATGGCCTGCGGCATCGGTCTATGCCAAAGTTGCGCGGTGGAAATCAAAACAGACTCCCCCGGCCAAACCGAATATAAACTCTGCTGCAAAGACGGCCCGGTCTTTGACAGCCGAAACGTGATCTTTAATTTATAAGCCGAGCCGCGCAAGCGGCCGGATAGCGACAAAGTAGATGGGATTAAAAAGCCAAGCCGCGCAAGCTGCCGGATAACAACGCTTAGTGCGCGATGCAATCGGTCGGCTTGTGCCGCTGCACGTTGATTGGCAGACGACGCCGTTATTTTGAACTGAAACCATAATCTTTTGCACATAAAACGATGGAACAAAATGTTGATTTGACCGTTGATTTTGCGGGACTGAAGCTGAAAAACCCGGTGCTCACGGCGTCGGGAACCTGCGGCTATGCCGACGAACTGGCCGAGTTTATGGATGTGTCAAAGCTGGGCGGCGTGATTACCAAAAGCATCACCGCCGCTCCGCGCAAAGGCAACCCCACCCCGCGAATCGTGGAAACCGACGCCGGGATGCTCAACGCCATCGGGCTGGCCAACATCGGACTGGAACGCTTCGTCAGCGAGAAAATCCCCGTTCTCGAACAACTCGGCACGACGGTCTTTGTCAATGTCGCCGGGCAGATGATCGACGATTATGTGCAGGTCGCCGAGCGGCTGGCCAAGGAAAAGGCTGTCGCAGGTCTGGAATTGAACATAAGCTGCCCCAATGTCAAACAGGGCGGCATCAGCTTCGGCACCGATCCGACGCAGATTCGAGACATCACAAAACAGGTCAAAGCAGCCTGCGGCCACAAACCCCTCATCGTCAAGCTGACCCCGATGGTGACCGATATTTCCGCCGCCGCACGGGCCGCCGTCGAGGCCGGAGCCGACGCCCTGAGCATGGTCAACACCTTCACCGCCATGGTCATCGACATCGAGACCCGACGCCCCGTGCTGGCCAATCGTACCGGCGGGCTGAGCGGCCCGGCGGTCAAGCCGATTGCCATCTATCTGGTCAGCAAAGTCTATCAGGAGGTCGCCAGGCCCGCCGGCGTCCCGATCCTCGGCGGAGGCGGCATACGAACCGCCGCCGATGCCGTCGAATTTATGATCGCCGGCGCCGCCGCCGTGACCATCGGAACCGCCACTTTCGTCCAGCCCGATACCGCCCTGCACATCATCGAAGGCGTCCGCCGCTACTGCACCCGAAAAGGACTGACCACAATGAACGAACTGACCGGCAGCCTGCAATAACCCCGCCCTGAAGCGGCCAACGCATCAACAACAGCCGAGCCGCGCCAGCAGCCGGATAATACTCTCCCGCCGCACAGGCAGACCTCCCGCAGAACAAACCTCTCCGAGTCGCCCCGACCTCAATAGCCGTCAGCCGACCGAGGGCGTCGTACCAAGTTTTTTCTTTGGTCACGTTTAATGTTGTATTGCCTCAGTTGGAAATGGACAAATCCTTAAAAGTGTTACTCTATTGTGGATATTATTGAAAGGGATTTGGTATGAGCAGGCAGCGCAGACGGTTTGAGGCGGCAGAAAAGGTAAAAATCATTCGGGAACATCTTCTTGACAAGCGGCCGCTGTCGGAGGTGTGCGAGCAGTACGGCATCGCCCCGACCCAGTTTTATCAGTGGCAAAAGCAGTTTTTTGAACACGGCACAGCGGCCTTTGACCCGCCCCGTGTCCCCAAGGAGTATGTACTGGAAAACCAGGTCAAACAGCTCAACAAGAAGCTGACCAGCCGCCGGAAAGCGGGTCGGGGGGGCATTAGCCCTGAAAGGACGAAAGTGCACTGTCGCCCCGTCGGGGCTTTGATTGGGCCGATGCCCTGCTGCCGTGGGCTTACGCCCACGGCTAAATGACCGGCCGCTCCTTCGGGGCGACAACAGCGCGGCCGCGCGAGCGGCGCCCGATGGGGGAGTACGGATAGACGAGGCGTTTTCCAAATCGCAAGGTTATCCGGTCGCTTGCGCGACGCGGCTGAGGCGGCTGGGCTGGTGT
>DSDR01000117.1 GCA_011048645.1 Phycisphaerales bacterium | reverse complement strand
GCTTCAAAAGTCATTGCGCCGGAGCCGGCGGGTTTGATCTCCAGAATGCGCAGTCGCCCTTGTCCGCATATGACATTGAACTGCTCATCCAGTCGGCCGGGCACATCGGCCAAAGCGTTGTGCCGTTCGAGTGCCTCGGCCCTGCAAATTGTCACACGCCACGAGCGGCCGGTTTGAGCCGAGACATACACGCTCTGTGCGCCCGGCCAGGGACACAACGCCCGAATCTGATTGACAATCTCCTGCGCCGAGCGACTCCAATCGATATAGCCGTGCTCTTTCTTCAGCCGCGGCGCCCGGGTTGCCTGCGACTCATCCTGTTCGACATAAACCGCCTGTCCGGCCTCGATGGCGTCAATCGTCTCCAGCAGCAGCGGCGCGGACAACGTGGCCAATTTGTCGTGAAGCGTTTGAAACGTATCTTCCGGCGCAATCGGCAGGCGTTGCTGAGCAAGGACACGACCGGCATCCATTCGTTGAGCAAGGGTAATAATACTGACGCCGGTCTCGGATTCGCCCCGCATCAACGCCCACTGAATCGGCGCAGCACCCCGGTATTTGGGCAGCAGCGAGGCGTGCACATTGACGGCGCCGAAGCGATGCAGATCGATGACCTCCGGACAAATTTTCTGGCCAAACGCGATCACCACCAGCAAATCACCGCCGCAGGCAGCGATCTGATGCCGCATCCGGTCTTCATTGATATTCAGCGCTTCGCTGCAGGGAATATGTCGTGCAGCGCACCACCGGGCCACTTCAGTCGGCTTGGGATTGCGTCGGCGTCCGGCCGGACGCGCCGGCTGCGTAAAGACCCCCGTCAGCGTATGGCGGCTTTTGACAATTGCCTCCAATGCGGGAATGCCGAACGATGCGGAACCGAAGAAAACGATGTTCATTCAAACACCCTCACGAGGCGGACTCGGCGTTATATTCATCGATCAACTGCTTGAGCCGACGTCGGGCGCGAATTTTGGCCGGACGGCTCATTCGATCTTTAATCATCACCCCTTCCAGATGATCGTATTCGTGCTGAAACGCCCGCGCCAGCAGCCCCTCGGCCTCCTCGGTAAATCGATTGCCCTCCAAATCAGTCGCCGTCACCTTGCACCGGGCATACCGCGGAATCGAACTGTAAATCCCCGGCAGCGACAAGCATCCCTCCTCGTGCGTCACCTGCGGCCCGGAAACTTCGATTTCAGGATTGATATAGACCCTGGCGTTTTCGCGTGTGCTGTCCAGCGACACAACAAATATCCGCAGATTCACCCCCGCCTGGGGCGCGGCAAAACCCACCCCCTGCGTTTCGACCATCAGATCGATCATCCGATTCGCCAGTGTACGAATGTCGTCGGTTATCGGGCCGACCGGCTCGGCGCGCCGACTGAGCACCGGCATCGGAAACCGCGTCAATTGGCATTTAGAGTAATCCGTCATTGTTGACTACCTTAAAATATCCGTCGAAAATAAACTCTGACTTTAGATTAGCCAATATTTCAAGATTTATCGACCTGAAAACACTGCTTCTACTCGTCGAATTCGTCGCCTTTGAAGGTACTGCCCAGATAGCTGCGTTTGACCAGATCGTTTTGGATGATCTCCCGGGGCGGGCCTTCGGCGATCACCTTGCCGTGGTCGATGATATAGGCCTTGTCAGACACTTCCAGCGTCCGCTCGACGTTATGGTCGGTAATCAAAATGCTCACGCCGGAGGCCACCAGCCGGCGAATCTCGGCCTGCAATTCCTCAACCGCGATTGGATCGACCCCGCTGAACGGCTCATCCAGCAGGATCAGTGACGGATTAGTGACCATCGCGCGGGCGATTTCCAGCTTTCGCCGCTCGCCGCCCGACAGAAATCGAGCCTGGCTCTTGGCCACCTCCGTCAGGCCGAACCGTTCGATCAACTCTTCAGCCCGGCGCTTGCGCTCGGCGCGGCTCAGCGCCATCGTTTCGAGAATCGCAATCAGATTATCCCGCACGCTGAGCCGCTGAAAGACGCTCGGCTCCTGCGACAGATACCCCATCCCCAGCCGGGCGCGTTTGTACATCGGCAGCTTTGTCACATCCTGCCCGTCAAAGAACACCTGCCCGCCGTCCGGCACAATCATTCCAATTGCCATCCGGAATGTCGTGGTTTTGCCCGCGCCGTTTCGTCCCAGCAACCCCACAATGCTGCGCTGCTCGACGGTGATTCGCACGTCATTGACCACGGTTCGGCCGGAATACTTCTTGACCAACCCCTGCGTCTCAAGCAATGTCATCGCTACCAAAATCCAGCTCCACGATTGAATATCGCTATAATCAGTTCAATAAGCGGGCATTATACCACCTCTATTCACCATTGCCAAACCCCTTTTTCCGGTCAACACCAGCCGAGCCGCGCAAGCGGCCGGATAAAACGCCTGCCTTTACCCATTCGGCGGCTCACGCCATCGCAATCCTGTCGCACCATCTTCGGTATCCCCAAACCAGACACGCCAAAGCGTTTCGCGACTGACGGTGCATGTGCTTGGCGTTTGTGCCCGCTTCAATACGTAAACAAATCCTTCAGGGTGTACGCCTGCTCGGTCGCGGTGTTCAGGGCACGCAGCAGCTTGAGCTGTACGTTGCGGCTCAGCCTGCGCCCCTTGCAGGCCCGCGAGACCATCTTATGCGTAATCTGCTCGGTCGAGGCCGCGACAAGGTCATGCGCCTTCAACCCGTGCTTGTCCATCACCCCCGCAATCGGCTGCGGACCAAGATCGCGTTCGGTTTTATTGTCCATCGTTTCGGTTTATTAAGATGCGAAGGTCAAAAATTCCGCCCGCCAAATGACCGGGATGCGGCTTGAAGGTGACAGTAATGAATTCTTTGCCGCGAACCATCTCGGCTGGAATCGGATAGCGTACAAAAACAAAGTCATTGCGATTCCATTTTCCCGTAATGTTTTCGGTCGTCAGTTTCTGTCCGTCGATCAGGATATCAAAAGTGCGGTTGCCTTGGTCATTGCCCCAATAGCGAACGCCCAGGGCCAGCGGCTGTTCCGGATCGACGCGCAGTTCATAGCTGAACCATCCCGGCGCCATCGCGTGCCGCCAGGAAGCGCCTTGAAAGACGCCGGTCTCGGAGCCTTCGGCTTTGAAGTTGTGTTCTACTTCAGGCTGCTGTTCGCCGGGAACGACGCGGTCAATGGTCAGTTGATCCAGACGCAGGGCCTGCTGCTGTTCGGTGCTCATGGATGCGCGAACCTCTTGATACTCCTGCGGCGAAGCCAGTCGCCAGTACATCATATACCGGCAGTCATGAACGCGAAAAAACGGCTCCAGCACGAGGCTTTGATAGGGTTCCGGCTGAATCAGTTCCGATGCGGTGAAATGAAGGCTCTGTCCGGCAACGGGCTTGACCTTGTCGGGAACAGACGAGCGTTCACCGACCAGCATGGGCGCTTCATCAAGCGGCAGCAATCGGCCATGCGCGACATGATCCATCCGCCCTTCGCCGGCGACAAGGCCGCGAAGGTCTTCGGTTCCCGTCCTGGCCGCCAATACAATCGGGCCGTGCAGCAACGCAATATAGTCCGGCACATGGGCCAGCGGCTCGGTTGCCGTGTGCATCGGCAGGTCGATTTTCAGCCGGTCGCCGTTTTGCCAGCGTCGATCGATTTGAACATACGACGAAGGCTGCGATTGTGCTGTCCAAGTTTGACCGTTCAGCGTAAAACGCAGCTTTCCGGCCGGAACCCACTGCGGGTGGCGCACCTTAAGGGTAAACCGTGCCGGCGCATCGGTTAGTATGGTTAAAGCGGTCGCGGATTCATCCGGAAACGCTGTTTCCTGGCGCACGCGAACGCCTTTTTCGCGCCAGTCCAATTCCGAGGCGATAAATAAATTGATAAACAGGGCGTCATCCTGATGGCTGTAAATAAAGGCGCCGTACTTGCCGTGATTTTCCATTCCCGAACCGACACAGCACCACATCGCCGCGTTGGGTTTTGAATAAACCCGATAATGACGCGGACGCAGCGGGGTAAAATAGACGTATCCGCCGTGTTCAGGGTGTTGGGTGGACAAGATATGGTTATACAGCGCCCGTTCATAGTAGTCGGCGTATTGGGCCAGCGGATTCATCCGGTGCAGACCCTCGGTCAGCTTCAGCATATTGTAGGTATTGCAGGTTTCCGGTCCCTGGCGATCTTCGATCATTTCCATTGCCGCCTCGGCGCTGGGGAAGTGTTCACGGCGACTGTTGCCGCCAAAGGCAGTCGTGCGATTTTCAACGACGGTCTTCCAGAAAAACTCGGCCGCTTGGGCATATCGCTGTTCGCCGCCGTATTCGGCAATCCGCTGAAAACCCACGGCCTTGGGCACTTGCGTATTGGCGTGCATATTATCCAGATTGTCTTGCCTGCGGGCCATCGGTTCGAGCAGCAGCCGATGGGAAAATCGTTTGGCCAGGTCGAGGTATTTTTTCTCGCCGGTCATGTGATAGACATTGGCCAGTACCTCATTCATTCCGCCGTGTTCAGAGACCAGCATCGACTGCATCTGCCGATCGCTCAGGCCGGAAACCAGCTCGTCGCACCAATCGCATAAATCAATCAGCATTTGTCTGGCCTGCTTGCTGCCGGCATAGTGCCAGGCGTCATACAGTCCGGCAAATAGCTTGTGCAGGTTGTACCAGGGCACCCATCCGTCGTTCAGACCGAACGCGCTGGCCCGGATATCGCCCCGTGCGATTTGCGACCAGATCCGCGTTCCGTTCGGGACGCCGCCGACGTAACCGTTGCCGTGAGCCGCCTGACAGGCCGCCAGTTCATTGAGCATATACGTCATCCGTTCTTCAGCCGTCTTGCTGCCTGTCGCGGCATACATTGCCATCGCGGACAGATAATGTCCGCCGATGTGTCCGTCCAGGCCGGCCCAGTTGGAAAACGGCTCGCCTTTCGGCTCCAGTCCCGCTTCTTTAAGAAACGGGGCAAGCAGCCGATCCACATCATATTGAAGCAGATGCTCCAGATTCAAGTCCTGTGCGTGTCTGAAAGGACCATCCAGCAGGACCACTCTGTCCAACGGAAACGACTGAGCGGACAACGCCGTTGCCGAAAACCATCCTGATACCATCATTATGATAACAACATAACGACTGCGCATAATCTTCCTTTCCTTTTCATTCAGGACAAATTCTTTCTCAAAATTCACGACCGGCGTCACTGACGGGGACGTGTGGACAACCGAATCACGGCCAGCGAATGCGGCCGCAGCGCATAATCAAATATCTCGGATACTTGAATCTCAGAGACCGTCGGCCGTACCGCAGGTTCACGGCCGTGTCGATTTTCAGCCATCGGGTCGCCTGACAGCGCCGTGCAGACGGCTTTGGAGTTGAACGGAGCGACCGAGCGCAGATCAAGTGTAACCGTTGTCGGCGCGTCCGCTTTGCTGACCAGCTTGACAATAATGTCGCCGGTGGCGGTGTCGCGCACTGTCGAGGCTGCAAAGTCCGGCGTCTGCTCAAATCCGCGGTCGGTCATATTGATGATCAGCCGTCCATCCAGATAGCATTGAATACGGTTCTGGACGACCTGAATTTTAATCTCATACCAGCGATTTGACTCGATTCGACCCTGTACGGATGGACCCACGGGACTGCGGACGCCGCCGACACTTTTTTCAATTTGATGCCGTGTATTATCCCAGCCGCCCAGATTCAGCCAGTAATAATGGTCTGTATCGAGCGCTCCGAATCCGATCAGAAAGCCTTCGTCGCCGCCGGTTTTCATCGCCCGAAGCGCAACGGTATAATGGGTATGGTCATCCTCAAACGTCAGCATTGATAAGGCCGGCGTTTGATCGGACGTTTGGACATAAGTTCCATTGTCCACACGCCACTGACCGGACAGGACGTTCCAGTTTCGTGTCCTTCGTTCAAATGATTCTTCCAGAACGGTATCGGTTCCGCTGACAATCGTGAGGTCATCATATCGCGCCTGGGTCTGCCAGGTTCCCAGAAGTACGCCGTTGCGAACAGGCGTCTCGTCGGGCTGATCCGCCGGTTTTTCCACTGTCATCGCAGTCGGCAGATATTCATCTCCGGCATTGTTGCCAAACAGCTTTTGCACCTCATAGTTAATCGTCGGGGCCGCTTCTGTATTGGTAAAATAAATCAAGTCGGGATTCCATTGCGTATTTCCGATCTTGCCGAACAGGGGGGCATAACAGACCATCCGGACAATGTCGCCGTTGCGTTCAAAGGCGGTCATCATCGCCGCCTCGGCCAGCGCCGAACGCAGAGTAGTCCGACGCCCGGTATCGTGAGCGGCGTATTCACTGACAAAGACCTCGGCCTGGCTGCGACCATAGCTGTCATAACGCTCCAGGTTGCTCCAAAACCATTGCGGCGGCCGGTAATAATGTTCGGCCACCATTTCGATATCATGCTCTCGTGCAAAAGCCCAGCCAATCTCAAACTCTCGACCATCCGGAAACGGTCCCACATTACCGATGACGGTGATTTCCGGATGTTTGGCCTTAACCGCATCATAAATCATCTTGAATCGCTCCTGAAAGACCGGCGTCTGGGCGTCTTCATTGCCCACCGCCAGATATTCCAGACCGAATGGTTCGGGGTGGCCGGCTTCTGCGCGTTTGGCGCCCCATGTTGAGGTTGCCGGGCCGTTGGCCCATTCGATCAGGTCGAAGATTTCCTGGAGATAGTCATCCATTTCATCCATCGGGATGCCCCGCTGGCCGCGCGGAACCAAATTCAGATAATTGCCAGAGTTCTGGCAACACACCCCGGCCGGAACCACCGGTATTGGCTTGGCGCCGATGTCCTCGCAAAACTGGAAATACTCAAAATAGCCAAGCCCCAACGTTTGATGGTAGCGCCAGATGTTGCGTTTTGCCTTTCGCTGCTCTACGGGGCCGATGGTGTCTTTCCAGCGATACATATTTTCCAGCCCGTCGCCGTGCGCCACACAGCCGCCCGGAAACCGCATGAAGGCCGGTTTCATATCCGCCAGCGTCTGGGCCAGACCGGGACGCAGACCGTTGGGACGATTCTTAAAGGTCTTTTGCGGAAACAAGGAAATCATATCCAGCGCCACGGTTCCGGTTCCGGAAATCAGAACCGCCAGGCGGGCATAAGTTTCATCAGCCTTCGGCTCAATCATGGCGGTGTGTTTGGTCCACTCTTTTTTGAGTGCGGTCCACTGCACCTGTCCCAGCGGCTGTCCCTGCGGGTCTTCGAGACGCACCGTAATACCGTCCGGATTGCCGGAAATCACCCGCGCAAACAAGGATACATCGTATGGGTCGCCGCCCTTGAGCACGATGCCGCCGAACCCCCCATTGCTCAGGCCATTGCGCGTTCCGGCTTCGTTGACCGTCAACACGGCGTAATGCGGATTATTAGGATGCAGCGGTTGATCGGACTCAACCGTTACGGCGACCTGATCAGGCCCACTTTCAAGCAGCGTCCAATGGGACAGGGCGTTCCAGTTGCGGTTATCGCCCCGGCTGTATTCAAATGAGCGGTTCTGAACCAGCTCAGCGTATAAACCACCATCAGCGGCGTAATTGATGTCCTCAGAAAAGATGCCGAACAAGTCTTTACTGATCGGCTTGGCCTGATCGGCCTGAACCGTTACGGTTATTGTTTGCGCCCATCCGCCGGACACGAGACATCCGACCAATACTATTCCGACAAACAGTATCTTTGATGTTCGCTGGTTCACTGCGCCACCCTTTCAAGAATTGACTGTCCTTTGTGAATTCCAATGAAACGACCATTATCAGACGAGATTTTACCTTAAACAGTCGAAGCAATCAACTCCGAATTATGAGTCTTGAACGCATCCTCATTTTCCACCCAGTATCAAGAGGGTCACACATTTTTTTCCAAACCCAACATAAGAATAAACAATTGCCGAATGATTCCGTAGGGATATAATCACAAACGTGCAAGTTCTGCAAAAACAAGGATTCTGACAGTTGAAAGGGGAAAGCTATGAAAACGACATTGAAAATCGCATTAGCCGTTTTATTGTCGCCGTGGCTGATTTCCGGTTGCGGTAGGACTGAACCGACCGAACATTCCGGACACACATCGCAGGAAACCGACTACGCACGTCCTGAAGCCCCGGCCTTTACCCTGACCGATCATACCGGAAAAGTGCACAATCTGGCTGACTACAAAGAAAAAATTGTAGTTTTAGAGTGGGTAAATCCGGAATGCCCCTTTGTCGTCCGCCATTACGAGGCCGGTACGATGGTCAATCTGGCCGAGGCGTATGCCGATCAAGAGGTCGTCTGGCTGGCCGTCAACACGACGAGCCATTTCAATCAAGAGAAAAATAAAGAATTTGCGGAAAAATATGATCTTCCGTATCCGGTTTTGGATGACCACGACGGAACTGTCGGCAGACGTTATGACGCCAAAACAACGCCGCATATGTTTGTGGTCGATAAGGCCGGGCGTATTGCCTACAACGGCGCCATCGACGATGATCCGCAGGGCAACAAGGCCGAAAGGATTCACTATGTCAAAAATGCGATTGACGGTGTTCTGTCCGACCGACCCGTAACGACTGCGGAAACCAAACCTTACGGCTGCACGGTCAAATACGCCAATTGATGACCCAGAACGCCTGCTTCGAGAAGACTGACCCATGATGAAGCCACCCTCGGATACGAAGCACATTTTGGCGATGGAAGGGTACTACGGCGGTTCACATCGCGCGTTTCTGGACGGCTGGATAACGCGTTCGCGCCATCAGTGGGACGTGGTGACGCTGCCTCCGAACAAGTGGAAGTGGCGGATGCGCCACGGGGCCTTTACCTTCGCCGAGCGCGTCAACGCGCTGGCTGCTGAGGGCAAGACGTGGGATGTTTTGTTCTGCTCGGATATGCTCAATCTGGCGGAGTTTCGCGGGTTGGTCTGTCAACAGGTGAATCGATTGCCGTCGGTGGTCTATTTCCACGAAAACCAACTGACCTATCCGGTGCGGTTTGAGGACGAGCGGGATTACCAGTATGTGGTGACCAACTTCACCTCAGCCCTGAGTGCCGACGAAGTCTGGTTCAACTCGGCGTTTCATCGCGATGATTTTTATGAAGCGTTGACACCGTTTTTTGAGCGTATGCCCGATTTCCCTCCCCGCAGCCAGATCGCCTCGCTGCCTGACAAGTTTTGCGTGCAGCCGCCGGGGATCGAGCCGTTTGGCGATAGGCCGTCGCAGCGATTGCCCGGCCCGACGCGAATTCTCTGGGCCGCACGCTGGGAACACGACAAAAATCCCGAAGATTTCTTTCAGGCGATTCGGCATCTTGTCGAGAAGGGGCTGGATTTTCGCCTCTCGGTCATCGGGGAACAATTTCGGGATGCTCCGGCAGTGTTCAAACAGGCTCAAGCCGCGTTTGCCGACCGCATTGATCGCTGGGGATTTCTGCCGTCGCGACAGGCGTACGTTCAGGCCCTGACGGAGGCGGATATCGTTGTTTCAACTGCTTGTCATGAATTTTTCGGCATCGGGATGGTCGAGGCCATATCGGCCGGGGCCTATCCGCTTCTGCCGCGGCGATTGGCCTATCCGGAAATTCTCAGCAGCATGGAAACGGTCGAGCCGGACGAATTTTTTTATGACGGGACGGTCGGACAGTTGGCCGAAAAACTGGCATTGCTGATCCGTCGCACAGAAAACGGCGATCTCTGGCAGGGTCGCAGCCGTCGCGGACAAGAGGCGATGGCCCGGTACCATTGGGATCGCCGCGCAGCAGATCTCGATAGGGGATTGGAAGACCTGTGTTCAGACCTCAATTCGTAAAGGCCGCGTTCATTCACGAAGTTGCTGCCAGAGCAATGCTCGAAAGGCATTGTGTATTTCCGGCATGGGAACGACGCGAGGCGCAGGTTCACCGACTGTGCCTTCCACTTTAATGGTGGCCAGGCCGGTCTGAAGCCCGCTGATGAGACGATCCAGTTCGCGCCGGCCGGGAATGCGAGTGTCGCGCAGCGGCCGCAGCGAGCCGGTCACAAAACCGGAAATCGGCGAGGCTTTGCCCTGAGTGATATCTTCAATCTCGCCGGCGCCGCGTATATCCACGCCTCGATTGAAGTATTCAAAGCTCATAATGTCCACTTTTCGACTTTGAGCGGTCAGCGTGATCTTACCCTGTCCCCTGGGTTCCATCCGGCCGAAGCTGAGATTCATCGCCGCATACACGGCCCCGATGATATTCGTTTGCATCAAGTCTGAATCGGTCAGTGCAATATCGGCGCTGCCGGAAAGCGTCTGCAAACTGCCCAAAGTCCGGCAGCGCGCCGTTCCGCTCAGGACGCCCGGAACCGATTCGGCTTCAGGGTAGATGGTGTGCACGAGCCGGTCGATGTCGATGCGTTCAAAATCAGTGATCAGGTGCGTAAACACTTCTTCGTCGCGGCGCGTCACACTGATCCACGGCGAGACAACGCCGCCGAATACAGGAATGGTAACGGAGTGTGTGACCAGCCGTGTATCGCCGAGATACCCTTCGGCGGAGATTTCTTCAAGATCGGCGGCCTGAAACAGGGGGCCGTGCAGTCGCAGACGCAGCGAAATGGCCATCGGCTCCATTGCTCGTCTATCCGAAGCCGGACTCATATTGAACGCCCCGCTTAACGAAGTGTTTTCAAATAAAGTTCCGGAAAGCAGCGGGGCCGGCTGAATCTCTGTGAATTCAATCTCAACACGGCTTTGCTGCGGCTGCTGCGCAAAGGCCGTCGCATCAATGACCGTCTTGCCGCCCAGCAGCGACAGTTCAAGTGCCGTCATATCAATGCGGCTGTCGGCGTAGGTATATCGAATGGTCCCCTTATCGGCGGTGACTGCTTCGGGGCGATCATTCAATGATTCCCACATCGCCCATGGATCTACGGCAAGCCGTTCAATGTCGGCGGCGAGGTGGTCCGGATGAACGGCAATTTGGGCCTGCAAACTGCCGGTTACCTTGTTGAACGAGAGGTTCTCTATGAGCACATCGCCGCTGATCATCCAGGGCGGCTGCGAGACGATGCGTCCATCCCATTGAGCCTTGAGACGGTTAAGGTCGCCGAGGGGGTTGGCAATCGCCTCCGGCAGCGCAGCAGCATTCTGAATGTTCACGGCAATCCGATGATCAAGCGTCTCCAGGTCAATCAGGCCGTCAACCGTATTGTTTCCGGGCAGGGACAAAGTGGCTTTGAGACGACCGGCGCTGTCCGTGGTGCTGTTAAAGGCGATATCAGAAATGCGCCGCGGCGTTTGACCGGCCTGTTCAAAAAGAAAGGTCCCGTTGATCAGATAGACGTCGGGGATCACCGCCGGCCCCGACCGCTTGGGTCGGTCGGTCCGGTGGTCCAGCAGGCAGGCGATATTCAGCGTTCCCTGTTCGTCGCGGCGTAATGCCAACATCGGTTGGGCCAATGAGATTTTCGATATGTTCAGCTCGAAGGTTGTCAACAGCGATTTGACGTTATTCATTCTGATAATAATTGTATCAGCGGAAAAAAAAGGCTCCTGCCCCTCTTCCAGTGCAGCAGACAGTTGGATGATTCGCAATCGGCCGTCCAGCCCGATTCTGACGCGATGAGCCTGAATCTCCATTCCCATACGACGGCCGACCATCCGGAGCACATATCGACCGGCATGCCCCGTCTCCAGCAGGACAACGAGGACAACGGCGATAACCATTAGAACCAGCAGCACGTTTAGAAAGAAACGAAAACGCCGCGCTCTCTTAGCTGCCATAGATACCCCTCGAACGGTCGAAAAGACAGATTCTGTTATTGTTCCAGTGTACGATCCACAACCGGCACATTGCCGATGGTTCGCGGCCCAAACCCCAAAAACCACCAGTCTTCGCGCAGCGTTTTACCGACATAAGGGCCGCTCTCGGTCACGATTTCACCGGTGTCGGCCCAATAGGCGACATACGAAATGCTTGCAAAGCCGACTTGCCGGATGTTTTTCGTGAGGGCCACTTCAGGCGTAACCACCGTTTGGGTGATCGCACCCGCCCCGGCCGCCTCGGAGCCTGTCGGCGGGCCATAGATTGCCGGTATTCCCACCATGCTTTGATAGCGGTCGATTCCGATGCCGTTGCTCCGCATCTCAATAATCATTTCCGCTTCGCTGCGCTCGGCCTTGACATAGGCGCCCGCCTGAAGGACGACCGCACGAAACTCCGCTGTGGCGAACCCTTTCTCAGCCTCGGCAAGATAGGAATTGTCGATAAACACCTTACGTCCTCGCAGCGACTCAAACGACAATTGGGAGATGGCCCTGGATACCGCTTCGGAAGTCAAATATTGCTGCGTGGCCGTGGCTGACGGATCGGTCACACGGACCGTAGAACACCCCGACAGCGCCCCGAATATACTCAACAGCACGGCATAGGATAATTTCAGCAGAATTTTGTCCATGAAGACTCCGTATGGCGTATTTTTCCGCCGATAAGCATTTTGTAAAGACTGTTTGCAACAGTTCAGTGCTGGCTTATACCACGTTTAGTTGCTGAATTCAAGAGGATAATCGTCGTTTGCGGCAAAGATTTCCCGTCCCATCCGACCGACCACAAAGCGTCCGTCTTGTCGGACAAAGTCGGCGATCAGGTCAAGCTGACGGTTGATGAGATGTCCGTCGTTGGACACCACGGCAAGGCCGATTTGCGCGATCAGCTTGCTGTTCTGGGCGTCGATTTCCGCGGCGGCGCAATGGAACCGGCTGCGCAGCCGCTCGACCAGACTTTTGACGATGCGGCGTTTGTCCTTGAGCGAAGCGATCGCGTGAAGATGAATCGTAATGGTCAACAGGCCAACCTGCATTATGGACTCCGGAATGAAGGTTTCTTTTTTGCTGAATTTTCATCATACTGTAACCGAAATAGCTCAATCCGGAAAGAGGATGTTTCTCAGAATTCGGCTTATGTCTTCATAATGTTTTTTCCGTGTAAAATCAGTAATATTCCCGATTGACAAGCTCAGCGGCAAAGACGAAAACAATCTCACTGCCACAAGAAGAACCGATGTTGCTTCAACCAGGTGAATCAATATGGCTGGGTTTGGCAAATGAACAACGGCTTGAACCTTGGTTTAAGTTGATTACCCTTGAGTTTTTTACAGGGGGTGTTGTTCCCATAGAATATAAAGCAGGCTTTGAGGACGGATCAACCATCACATGGAGCATGAATCTGGTTGATAGTACGACTATCTACAGACGTTGGGAAGGGCGGATTGATCCACAACCCGGCTGGGAGTGGGTACGGTTGTATAACCAACTTGATACAGAGCAATCCCTCAGAATTGAAAGCTTTACTTCAAAATGTGTTGTACCCGTGCCGGGTGCGGCGATGTTGACTGTGATGGGCGCCGGTATGGTCGGCTGGCTTCGGCGGCGAAATGCCGTTTAATCGCGAGGGGAGATGTGTGAGTGCCACAACCGGGGCGGGGACGTTAAGTC
>DSDR01000062.1 GCA_011048645.1 Phycisphaerales bacterium | reverse complement strand
GAGCGGCGCAAGCCGCCGGATAATGTCGCAATAACCCAGCGCCGCCAGTGAGCCGGATTACGCCACACTATGTCAAATATTTCACTCTGTCCGTATCGCTTATCGGGCCGCTGGCGCGGCCGCGCTATTGTTGTAACAGCCGAGCGGCGCAAGCCGCCGGATAATGTCGCAATAACCCAGCGGCGCCAGTGAGCCGGACGGACATTCACACGCCACATCTCTCTACGCAATAATATCCGCAAACAACACCGAGGACAAGTAGCGTTCGCCAAAGCTGGGAATGATCGCGACGATGACCTTGTCTTTGTTTTCCGGTCGGGACGCCACGATGTCGGCCGCCCGCAAGGCCGCTCCGGAGGAAATACCGACAAACAGCCCTTCCAGCTTAGCCGCCCGACGCGCCCAATCAACGGCCTCGTCCTGATCGACCGTCACTACCTCATCAACGATCTTCAGATTCAGTACCTTCGGTACGAATCCGGCGCCGATGCCCTGAATCTTGTGCGGGCCGGGTTTGAGTTCCTGTCCAGCCAGCGTCTGGGTCAGCACGGGGCTTTGTGCCGGTTCAACGGCCACGGCCTTGAAATCCGGCTTGCGCGATTTAATGGCTTCGGCCACGCCGGTGATTGTTCCGCCGGTGCCGACGCCGGAGATCAGATAATCGATGCTGCCATGGGTATCGGCCCAGATTTCCTCGGCGGTCGTGCGGCGATGGACTTCCGGATTGGCCGGATTTTCAAACTGCTGGGGCACAAACGAATTATTCTCGGCCTTGGCAATCTCCTGCGCCGTCGCAATCGCGCCTTTCATTCCGCCCGCCGCCGGCGTCAAAACCAACTCGGCGCCGAGCGCCTTGAGCACCTTGCGCCGCTCCAGGCTCATTGATTCGGGCATCGTCAGCAGCAGCCGATAGCCCTTGGCCGCGCAGACAAACGCCAGTGCAATACCGGTATTCCCGCTGGTCGGCTCGATGATCACGGTTTTGTCATTGATTATGCCGTTCTTTTCTCCCGCTTCGATCATCGACACGCCGATGCGGTCTTTGACCGAAGCCAGCGGATTGCGGCTTTCCAGTTTGGCCAGTACCGTCGCGCCGTTGATCAGCTTATTCAGTTTCACCAGCGGCGTGCGGCCGGTGGACTCGATGATGTTCTGATAGTAACCCGCCATAATTTGATCCTTTCCTTAAACACGATTCATTTCTCTGTGTTTGCTCTCGTTTCGACGGTTATTTCTCTATATCGTATTTGAGCGGCCAAGCCGCTTATATTCCCGCCCCGCCGGTCAGTTCCAACGCAAACACTTCTTCCGGCCGGACGGGCTTGCCCTGATAAATGCTTGCAAGTGTCGCCGATTCGAGCAGTCGCGAGGCGTGATTGCGCACATCCAAAAACAACCGGCGAAACCGACAGATCGGCTCTTGACTGCACGGTTGGTAGTGATGAACCGATACGCAGGCAATCGGCGACATGACGCCGTCAAAGTGGCGCACCACCTGGCCGACAGTGATGGACTCCGGCGATTTGGCCAGCACATAGCCGCCTTGTTTGCCCATCACGCTGGCGACCCAGCCCTTGACCTTCATTTCAAGCATTATCTGCTCCAGAAACCGCTTCGGCACATCGTTTCGACGGGCCAGCTCACGAACGGAAACCGGTCCGCGATGATAATGCTCGACCAGCGTAAACAAAGCTCGCAGGGCGTAATCGGTTTTCCTGGATATTTTCATACTAATACCTTATGTACGATTCGTTTAGTCGTATATTACCATTTGGCCCGACTTTGTTCAACAAAAAATCTGAAAATAAAGAAAAATTTCTCTTTTGACGAGAGGGCCGATCACATCCGGCGTCATTTCCTCATAACAGACCGGCCAAACGCCGAAAACCCTTTTAGAGCGCAGACGGTGTGTTTTATTGTTCCCAAAAACGACACCGAAGGGACAAAAACGCTTTACAAAAAACCTGATGCCCGATATAAGAAAACTGGATGGATTTGAATCGGCGAAAAAAACGGGCATTGACGACCCTGAATGGATAAGAGAATCTATGACTCTGGACGCTTTTTTTAATCCCCGCTCGGTGGCGATTGTCGGTGCGTCATGCCAAAAAGGCAAGGTCGGCTATGAGATATTAGCCGGTTTGTTGCGGGATGGCTACGAAGGGGTAATCTTTCCCGTCAATCCGAAGCATCAGCAAGTGCAGGGGTTGAAGGCCTTTACCGACCTGAAATCCATCGGTCAAACGCCTGATTTGGTCATTGTCGTGGTGGCGGCCAAACAGGTACCCAAAATCATGCAGGATTGCGCCGATATCGGCGTCAAGGCGGTTTTAATTATCTCGTCGGGCTTTAAGGAGATTGGGCCGGAAGGGGCGCAAACTGAACAGTCGATATTGCGTATCGCCAAATCCGCGGGCATCCGCATTATCGGCCCCAACTGCATTGGCGTTATGGTCCCGGCCAACAAACTCAACGCCAGTTTCGGCGGAATGCTGCCAAACCCCGGCGGCATCGGCTATTTTTCCCAATCCGGCTCGCTGCTGGCGGCCATCGTGGATATGGCGCGAGAAACGGGGCTGGGGTTCAGCAAGCTCGTCAGCATCGGCAACAAAGCCGACGTGGATGAACTAACGCTGATTCGCGCCCTGGGCGAGGACAACGAGACGAAAGTTATCGCCGGCTATCTGGAAACCATCGCTGACGGCGACGCCTTTATCCGTGCCGCCGAGCGGATCAGCCGACAGAAACCGATTTTGCTGATGAAGGCCGGCTTTACCGAGGCCGGGGCACGGGCGGCCTCTTCGCATACGGGGCGATTGGCCGAGGTGGAAAGCGCGTTTGAATGCGTCTTTGAGCGGGCCGGGGTGGTGCGCTGCGAATCGATCAAAGACCAGTTCGATTATGCACGTGCGTTTGCCTATCAGCCGCTGCCGCCAGGCCCGCGCGTGGCGGTGATCGCCAATGCCGGCGGCGCGGGAATAATGGCCACCGACGCCATCGAACGCGAAGACCTGAAACTGGCTGTGTTTACGCCGGAAACGCAGAGCCGCTTGGCCTTATCCGAAGAGCTGTCGCGAGCCGCCAGCATCGCCAACCCGATTGACCTGCTGGGCGACGCCCTGGCCGACCGCTATGAGTTTGCGCTCCGCGCGGTGCTGGATGATCCGAATGTTGACGCGGCGCTGGTGTTGCTCAGTCCCCATGCGATGACCGCCTGTGAGGAAACGGCCCAGGCGGTCGTGCGCGTCGTTGAAGAATCCGGACACAAAAAGCCGGTTCTGGGCTGTTTTTTGGGTGCGGGTCGGGTCGCCGCTGCTGTCAAGATCCTGCGGCAGGGTCATGTGCCGCCGTACGACTCGCCCGAAAGCGCCGTCAAGACCATCAAAATTATGTGCCGCTACGCCAAATGGCGCTCGCGGCCCAAGCGCGTCGTCAAGCTGTTCAACGTCAATCGGCGAAAAGTGGAGATGATAATCGAACGGCATCTGCGGCTTAACCAGCTTGAGGTCGGCGAGATGGAAACCAAGGAAGTGCTGGAAGCTTACGGCTTTGTTGTGCCCCAGGGCGGTGTGGCAACCACGCCGGAGCAGGCGGCCAACATCGCCAATCAGATCGGCTATCCGGTCGTCCTGAAGATTTGGTCGCCGGATATTCTGCACAAAACCGAGGTCGGCGGGGTCAAAACCAACGTCAACAGCGAACAGGAAGTGATGGATGTGTTTGACCTGATGATGTATCGCATCCCCAAAAAAGTCCCGCAGACCAATATCCTCGGCATTTGCGTCGAGCAGATGTGCACGGCCGGGCGGGAAGTGATTCTCGGCATGAACCGCGATCCGCGATTCGGGCCGCTGATGATGTTCGGTATGGGCGGCAAACTGGTCGAGGTGTTGGAAGATGTAGTGTTTTACCCGGCCCCGCTGACGGCCGAAGAGGCCCGCGAGATGCTGGTACGCACCCGCACATACAATTTACTTCGCGGCTCGGACGGCCAGCCGGCTGTGGACATCGACGCCATCGCCGAAGGCCTTCAGCGATTGAGCCAGTTGGTCACCGAATTTCCGCAGATCAAGGAAATGGACATCAACCCGTATGTCGTCGGACGCGAAGGCACAACACCGATCGCCGTGGACGCCATGATGACGCTGGAAAAACGATAAGACAAAATGAAGAATTGAGAATGAAGAATTATAAACAATCTGATCCATCCCAAATTCTACATTCTCAATTCTAAACTCTTAATTCCAAAGAGCAAGGCAAAGAATAATGGAACCGTTTGACTGGAAAACACGTTACGGACAATTGATCATGTCGGCGCGCGAGGCGATGGAGCAGATCAAATCGGGCGATTCGATTTTTATCGGCACCGGCTGCGGCCAGCCGCAACATCTGGTGCGTGCGCTGATTGAGCACGGCGAGCACATCTATGATGCGCATATCATTCACCTGCTGACAATGGGCGAAGCGCCGTACGCCAGCGAGCGCTTCCGTGAAAAATTCAAAATGAACAGCTTTTTCATCGCTGAAAACGTGCGCGGCGCGTTTGAACAGGGCATCGGCGATTATACGCCGATCTTCCTGTCGGACATCCCCCGTCAGTTTGAAAGCGGTCGGATTCCGCTGGAGGTCGCGCTGATCTCGGTCACACCGCCGGATGTCAACGGGCTGTGCAGTCTGGGCGTCTCGGTGGACATCGTCAAATCTGCCGCCGCCAACGCACGTCTGGTCATTGCTCAGGTCAATCCGTCGATGCCGCGGACGCTGGGCAACAGCTTCATCCATGTCAATTCGATTGATGCGATGGTTCCGTATGACGAGCCGATCATTACCGTCGAGCCGCTCGCGTCCAGCGATGTGCTGCGCCGCATCGGGCGCAATCTGGGGCGGCTGATTGAGGACGGCAGCACCATCGAATGCGGCATCGGGCGCATTCCGCAGGCCATGGCCGAGTTTCTGCACGACAAAAAAGACCTGGGCGTGCACACCGAGATGTTCGGCGACTGGATCATCGAACTGATTGAATGCGGCGCGGTCACGTGCAGCAAGAAAACCATCAATCACGGCAAGGTTGTGGCCAGCTTTTGCATGGGATCGCAAACGCTCTATGACTATATCAACAACAACCCGTTCTTTGAGTTTCACCCGACCGAGTACGTCAACGATCCGTTTATCATTGCCCAGCACGACAAAATGGTCGGCATCAATGTCGGACTGGAGATCGATTTGACCGGACAGGTGTGCGCCGATTCATTGGGGTATAAATTTTACAGCGGCATCGGCGGACAGGTGGATTTTATCCGGGGCTGCGCCCGCTCGCGCGGCGGCAAGCCCATCATTGCCATGCCCTCGACTGCCAAAGACGATACCGTGTCGCGCATCGTTCCCAAGCTGACCGACGGCGCCGGGGTCGTCACCACGCGCGGCGACGTACATTATGTGGTGACCGAGTACGGCATTGCCTATCTGCACGGCAAGTCGATCCGCGAGCGGGTGCTGTCGCTGGTCAACATCGCCCATCCGAAGTTCCGCAAAGAACTGATTCAGGCCGCCAAGGCCCAGCGCTATATCCAGCCCGACCAGATTGAACTCGAATGGGACAAGGTGCGCTATCCGTCTGAACTGGAACGTTACGATACCCTGCGGGACGGCACGGAAATCTTTTTCCGTCCGGCCAAACCGACCGACGACTCGGCCCTGGCGGAAATGCTGTATTCGCTGTCGCCGACCTCCGTCCGGCGGCGGTACTTTACCCACACCCGCACCTTTCCGCAAAAAGACGTGCAGAAACTGACGAATATTGACTATGATCAAAATTTGGCGATTGTCGGCGTGGTGCCCGGCCCCGAAGGCGAAGAAGAAATCGTCGCCATCGCCCAATACTTTCTGGACCCCAAGACGATGATCGCCGAGGTGGCCTTCATCGTGCAGGACGAATGGCAGGATAAGGGCATGGGCTCGCTGCTGCTGGATTATCTGACCCGAATTGCCAAAGACCGCGGCGTCAAATCCTTCTACGCCACCGTCCTGCCCAGCAACAAGGCGATGCTGAGCATCTTTTACAACTCCGGCTACAAGATCAACACCGAATTCGACGGCGACTGCTATACCATCACTTATGAACTGATCAAGAATCACAACGCCACATAAGGCGCGTCGCGCCGGAGCGCCGGCGATGAAACTTTCCATACAAAAACAATAAGGGAAACAAATGGCAAAATACATTATCCTCTCGGCCCTTATGATGGTCGTATGGGCGGGCTGTTCCGGTGTGCCGTCGGGCGTTGAGGTCGTTCAGGACTTCGAGCTGGACCGGTATCTGGGCACGTGGTATGAAATCGCCCGACTGGATCACTCCTTCGAGCGGGGTCTGTCGCAGGTAACGGCTCAGTATTCACTACGCGACGACGGGCGCATCGACGTGCTCAATCGCGGCTATCACGACGCCAAAGAAACGTGGAGTTCCGCCCGCGCGATTGCCCGGCTGGCCGGCGATCCTGCCGTCGGCAGCCTGAAGGTCAGCTTCTTTCGCCCCTTCTGGGCCGACTATCATATCATCGCACTGGACCGGCAACAGTACCGCTATGCGATGGTCGCCAGCCATTCACGGCATTATTTGTGGATTCTGGCGCGCACGCCGACGCTGGACGATGACATCCTCAATGGGCTGCTGAGCAAAGCGGCCGCGTGGGGTTATGCGACAGACGCATTGATTTTTCCGCAGCAGGACGACGCGAACCTTTAAACTGCAGCCGACGGGAACAATTTTAGACAAGCTGACGTAAGGAGGATAACGAAGAACACGGAAAACGACATTAAATTCGAAAGGTCAACGATGACACACAACACTCAGCACGCCTCGAAAACAGTTATTGTTCATCCGTTAATCACAACTTTACTGGTCATGACGCTGCTCTGCGGCGGCCTGGTCTTTGCCGATGCCCATATCGAAAAGACCGAAGAGAAGGCCGAAGAAAATTGGATTCCTTTGTTTAACGGCAAGAATCTGGATGGGTGGATTCCCAAATTTACCGGTTATAAACTGGGTGAGAACGTCGGCAATACATTTCGCGTCGAAGACGGCGTCTTGAAGGTGGCCTACGACCAGTACAAAACCTTTGACAACCGCTTTGGCCATTTGTTCTATCGCACGCCCTTTAGCCATTATCGGCTCCGCGTGGAGTATCGCTTTGTCGGCGAGCAGGTCGCCGGCGGCGCCGGGTGGGCCTATCGCAACAGCGGTATGATGCTGCACTGCCAGGACCCGAACACGATGACCAAAGACCAGTCGTTTCCGGTGAGCATTGAAGCCCAACTGCTCGGCGGCGACGGCCGAAATAAACGCCCCACCCTCAGCGTCTGCACGCCGGGCACGCACGTGGTGATTGACGGCAAACTGGACACACGTCATTGCATCACATCCAGCTCTGAAACCTTTCACGGCGACCAGTGGGTCACCGCCGAGGTGGAAGTCCGCGGCGGCGACGTGATTCGCCATTACGCCAACGGCAAGCTCGTGCTCGAATACCACAAGCCCCAACTGGACGAATCAGACGCCGACGCGAAGAAACTGATCAAAGACGGAAAGACGCTGCTGACCGGCGGCTACATCTCCCTTCAGGCCGAAAGCCATCCCTGCGAGTTCCGCCGCGTCGAAATCCTGCTGCTGGAATAAGGATTCGCTCGTCGCCGGCGTCAATCGCTCTTTCAGAACGTCAGGTATCGGGCGGCCTTGCTCAAGAGTTTGTTGGGTTTGCCGATGTCGGTCAGGTCGGTCAGACGTTTCTGTCGGCGGCGTTTGAGAATGGTTCGCACGGTCACCGGCCCCAACCCCGGCACGCGAAGCAGTGTTTCGCGGTCGGCGCGGTTGATATCCACGGGGAAAAATTCCGGATGAAGCTGTGCCCAGACCTCTTTGGGGTCTTTATCCAGCGGAAGACGGTCCTTGGCGTCGAAGGGGATTTCCGCGTCGTGGAAGCCGTATTTTCGCATCAGAAAATCGACCTGATACAACCTGTGTTCCCGTGTCAGGCGATCGTGTCCTGATGCGATTCGTTCGCCGGGCAAAGCGGGATCACCAAGGCCGCCCTGATAGGCGCTGAAATAGACCCGATGCATCCGAAGCCGCCGGTACAGCCCTTCCATATAGCGCACGATGCGGCGGTCGCTCTCGCCGGCGGCCCCGACGATGAACTGCGTGGTCTGGTGCACATGCCGTCGAAACGCATTCGGCTCCTGCACCAGTTGGCTGATGCGTTTGATCGGCTCAATAATGTCCCGCAGAAAGTTTTTTTGGGCTGAGACTTTGGCCAGAAATTCCGCCCCCGGCGTCTCGATATTCAGCGACACCGCCGAGGCCAGCCGCACCGCCTCCTCGATGGCCGCAGGACTGGCGCCGGGGATGATTTTCAGATGAATATAGCCGCCAAACCGATAGCGGCAGCGCAGCAGACGGGCAATCGCGTTGATCCGTTCCATCGTGGCATCAGGCGTGCCGATGACGCCGGAACTGATGAACAGTCCGAACACCTTGCCCTGTGTGTAATACTCCCAAAACACCCGCACGGTCTCTTCGACCTGCAGCGTACAGCGGCGAATGTCCTGATCATACCGCAGCGGGCAGTACTTGCAGTCGTTGCCGCAGACATTGGACAGCAGAATCTTGAACAGGCTGGCCCGCCCGCCTTCAGGCAGCGTGACCGGATAGATCCATTTGCCGTCGCCGCCCCGCCGCCGATGCTCGTCCTTGACCGATCCGCAGGCACAGGCCAGATCGTACTGGGCATCGGCGCTGAGAATCCTGAGCTTCTCAAAGGTATCGGGCTGAGTGATAATCGCGGTCATACCGTTATGATAGACACATTCCGCCCCCAATGCAAGAGGCAGAAAACAACGCTTGACCGCCGCCTATCGGGCGCCCTCGCGCCGCCGCGCTGTTGCGCCGCGTCATACAATAGCCGAGCCGCGCAAGCGGCCGGATAATGTTGCGACTTGAAAAACGCCTCATACATCCGCATCCCCCATCGGGCGGCTCGCGCCGCCGCGCTGTTGTGCCGCGTTATATCAATAGCCGAGCCGCGCGAGCGGCCGGATAATGTCACGTCTTGGAAAACGCCCCGGTACATCCGCATCCCCGTATCGGGCGGCTCGCGCCGCCGCGCTGTTGCGCCGCGCTGTGGTGTTGTGCTTAAACCCCGAAACTCGTGTTGACCGCCTTGCCCGCCCGAATGAGCGGATGATTTTTCGGGACGGTCTTGATGCGTCCGGCGACCTGGCTCAGAGGGACGCTGTCCTGCCGGCCGTTTTTCAGCACCGCCAGCCGGTTGATCCGCCCTTTCATCAGCATTTCAATGGCGTGGTGGCCGAATTGAGTGGCCAGCGTTCGATCCAGTGCCGTGGGCGTCCCGCCGCGCTGGACATGGCCGAGCACGACCGCGCGACACGACCGACCGGTCATCTTCTCCAACTGGTCAGCCAGGGTCGTCCCGATGCCGCCCAGACGAATCGGATCGGGGCTGTCTTTGAGCACTTTGGCCACAAACGGCTTGCCGCCTTTGGGTTTGGCCCCTTCGGCCACGGCGATGATGCTGAAGCGCTTGCCTTTTTGGGATCGAGCGTGCACATAATCGGCAATCTTGTCCAGTTCGTAGGGAATCTCAGGAAGTAAGATCACATCCGCCCCGCCGGCCACACCCGCATACAGTGCAATCCAGCCGGCGTATCGGCCCATCACCTCGACAATCATCACCCGATGGTGTGAGCTGGCGGTGGTGTGTACCTTGTCGATGGCGTCGGTGGCCGTGGTTACCGCAGAATTAAACCCGAACGTCACATCCGTACCCCAGACGTCGTTGTCGATGGTCTTGGGCACGCCCATCACCGGCAGGCCTTTCTTGGCAAACGCCGCTGCCGAGGCCATCGTGCCGTCGCCGCCGACACAGATCATCGCATCGATGTCATGTTGTCTGAGGTGTTCAAGGCAGAGATCGGACAGGTCTTTTTTCCGAACGCTTTTGCCGCTGCGGACATGAAACGCAAACGGATTGGATTTGTTGCACGAACCGAGGATCGTCCCGCCGACAGTCAGGATGTTGCTGACATCATCATACGCCAGCGGATGCATACGATTTTCGATCAGACCGAGATAGCCGTCCTCAATGCCCCAGACCTCGGCGCCGTAACGGCTGATCGCGGTCTTGGTCACCGCCCGGATCACCGCGTTCAGCCCCGGACAATCGCCACCGCCGGTCATCACCGCAATCCGTTTGAATCGTTTTTTTGCCGCCATCGCAATTTTCTCCATAATCAAAACCGCTCCCGGCGCCAGCCGGTTCCATTTTCACCCCGAAGGGACAAAGAGCAACAGCCGAGCCGCGCCAGCGGCCGGATCATGGTGCGTCTTGGAAAACGCCCCATTTATCCACATTCCCCTGTCGGACGCCCTCGCGCCGCCGCGTTTTTGCCGCTCCGAAGGAGCAATCTACATTAGCCCAGGGCAACGCCCTGGGGTTACAACAGCCCTATCCATACCCCATCGCCCCGAAGGGGCAGTATAACGCAGCACAGGCATTTTGCCCGTGAAAAAAACAAACCCACGGCCTGGAAGGCCGTGCCACGAACGCCGCGAAGCCGGCGGCCGGATTGCGATACCCACGGCGTTACGCCCTATCGGGCGGCTTGCGCCGCCGCGCTGTTGTCGGGCCTTTCAGGCCGGGTCGAAATTTTACTTGTTCATCGACTTTTTGGCCGCGGCGACAACGGCTTCGGAGGTCAAGCCGAATTGCTCAAAACACACCTTAAACGGTCCCGACGAACCGAACGTGTGCATCCCGACAAATTCGCCGCATGGCCCCAGCCAGCGGTCCCAGCCCAGCCGCACCCCGGCCTCAATACCCACGCGGGCCTTGACCGAGGCGGGAATGACGCTTTCTTTGTAGGCCGCATCCTGTGCCTCGAACAGCTCCCAGCACGGCATACTGACCACCTGGGCCTTGACGCCTTCGGCGGCCAGGGTCTCGGCCGCGGCCAGCGCCACCTGCACTTCCGAACCGGTCGCCAGCAGCAGCACATCGGGCTTGTCAGCCTTGACCAGCACATAGGCGCCCTTCTCAAAATCCTTCATCCCCGGATACTTGGCCGGATCAAGAACCGGCAGTCCCTGCCGCGTCAGAGCGGTGGCCATCGGGCCGTCCTTGTGCTCAAGGATATACTTCCACATCCGGGCTGTCTCGTTGGCATCGGCCGGGCGGAAGACCTTCAGATTCGGAAACGCCCGCAGCGAGGCCAGCGTTTCCACCGGCTGATGGGTCGGGCCGTCTTCGCCGACGCCGATACTGTCGTGCGTAAACACGAAGATCGTCGGATAGCGCGACATCGACGCCAGACGCACTGCTCCCCGCATATAATCGGCAAAGACCAGAAATGTTCCGCCGTAAGGACGCACCATACCGCTCAGCGAAATGCCGTTCATAATCGCGCCCATCGCGTGCTCGCGCACGCCGTAGCGGATATAACGGCCGGTGCGGCAGGTCTTGGAAAAGTCCTCGGCGTCCTTGAATCGCGTATTATTGGACGGCGTCAGATCCGCCGAGCCGCCCAATACCAGCGGCATCGAGGGCATCAGCGCATCCAGCGTCTTGCCTGAAGCCGCACGGGTCGCCAGCGGCTTGTCCGGGTCAAACGTCGGCAACTTTGATACGTCAACAGCGACCTTGCCCGTCATCGCGGCTTTCAGTTCGTCGGCCAGAGCCGGATTGGCTTGGCTCCAGGCGTCAAACCGTTTCTGATACGCTGCCTGAAGCTGTTGGCCTTTGGCCTTGCATTGGCCCATATGCTCGGCTGCGTCCTTGGGCACAAAGAAGGGTTTGTCCGGATCCCAGCCGAACTGTTTTTTCATCAGCTTGATTTCATCCTCGCCAAGCGGTGCGCCGTGTATTTTGGACGTGCCCTGTAGGTTGGGGCTGCCGAACCCGATCTGCGAACGAAACTTGATCAGTGTCGGGCGTTCGGTTTGAGCCTTGGCAAAATCCAGCGCTTTGTCCAGCGCTTCAATGTCTTGTCCGTCGCCGCCGATTTCAATAACATGCCAGCCGTAGGCCCGATATCGCGCGGCCACATCCTCACTGAACGACAGGTCGGTCTGGCCGTCAATCGTGATATGGTTGTCGTCATAAATCACCACCAGATTGTCCAGCCCCAGATGGCCAGCCAGACTGCTTGCCTCGCTGGTGATGCCTTCCTGCATACAGCCGTCGCCGCTGATGGTGTAAATCATATAATCAAAGATCGAATGGTCGTCGGTGTTGTAGCGGGCGGCCAGATATTTTTGGGCAATCGCCATCCCCACCGAATTGGAGATACCCTGTCCCAGCGGGCCGGTCGTTGCCTCCACGCCCGGTGTCAGGCCGTATTCCGGATGGCCGGCGGTCTTGCTGCCCCATTGACGGAATCGCTTGAGTTCCTCCAGCGACAGATCGTAGCCGCACAGATGCAGCAGCGAATACAGCAGCATACTGCCGTGCCCGGCCGAGAGGACAAAGCGATCGCGGTTAATCCATTTCGGGTCGGCCGGGTTGTGTCGAAGATGACGCATCCAAAGCGCATAGGCCGCGGCCGCCATCCCCATCGGCATCCCCGGATGGCCGGATTTGGCCGCCTGAACGCCATCGGCCGATAAAAACCGGATAGTCTGCACACACAATTCGTCCAACGGTGTCAAACCTGTCTTTTTTACAGTTTCCGCCATATTTTCCCTTTTTAGTAAAAATTAAAAGTAATGGTTCCTGACTTCAAAAACGAGGCTATCGTAACCCACACCGTGGCGGCTTGCAAGCCATTTTTGGCAATGCCGCTTTATTCGGACCTTTTTGTTATTAGAAAAATCTATATCACAATAAGTTGAAGTGATTGAAATGCCTGCCTTAAAGAAATTTCTCAAACTTTGTGAATATTGTTTTATGCATTTATAGAAAAGGAATTTATGGCATTAACACACGGCCTTAAATCGGCCGCCGTTACCTCCGGCAAAAGGATTTAATTGACTGTATCGCATTATTATGATAGGATAATTCAGATTATGGCACTAATAAAAAAATCCAATACCAAAAAGACGACGAAAACCACTGCACGCAAGTCCCCCACTTCGGCGGCAAAGGTCAAACGGACCAGCAAAGCGTTTCGGACCTATGAACAGGCGATGGAATACCTGTTTACGACGACCGACTATGAAAAGCAGCAGCGGCTTCGCTACAATGTAACGACGTTTGACCTGAATCGGATGAACAATCTGCTTAAAGGGCTGGGCAACCCGCACAAAAAAATCAAGTGTGTGCATATTGCCGGCACCAAGGGCAAAGGCTCCACCGCCGCGATGTTGGCCAAGATGATGGAGGCCAACGGGTACAAAGTCGGGCTTTATACCTCGCCGCATGTGACCAGTCTGCATGAGCGGATCGCAGTCAATTCGCAATTGATTACGCGGAAAGAGTTTTTAGACT
>DSDR01000063.1 GCA_011048645.1 Phycisphaerales bacterium | reverse complement strand
TCGTTCGCGCCGAGACAACGCCCGAACAATTCAAGCGAACGGTACCGACAAGCCGCTAACCCTTACAATCAGGAGATGTTGACTATGAAACCACAGTCCCCCATACCTCATCCCAGATCGTCATTGCTCCTCTGTATGACACTGCTTGCCCTTACTTCAGCGCCGATCTGTGCCAACGCCGAAGAAGACCGCACCGTATGGATGAAAGAGGCCCAATGGGGCGTGATGACCCATTACCTGGCCGACTGGATGGCGCGCCAATACACGATTGATATGAACGTCGAAAAATGGAATGAAATGGTCGATAGCTTCGACGTCGAAGGGCTGGCCGAACAAATCCATTCCACCGGAGCAGGCTATCTGATCCTGACCGTGGGACAAAATTCGGGCTACACCCTTTCGCCCAACACAACATATGACAGACTTGTCGGTGTTCAACCAAGCAAGTGCTCACGACGCGACTTAATACTTGACATGGCCAAGGCTCTGCAAAAGTACAACATCAAACTCATCGCCTATCTGCCTTCCGGGGCGCCGGGACGCGATCGGGCTGCCGTGGAAGCTCTGGGGTACCATCCCGGCCCCCATCGCAACCGAGAATTTCAGCTTAAATGGGAACAGGTCATCCGGGAATGGTCGCTGCGCTGGGGCGAGCATGTGGCCGGCTGGTGGTTTGACGGCTGCTACTGGCCCAACGCGATGTATCGCCATCCCGATGCGCCCAACTTCGAAAGTTTCGCCGCCGCGGCACGTGCAGGAAATCCCCGCAGCGTGATAGCCTTCAGTCGCGGCGTTATCGACCGCGTACTTTCCATCACGCCCCACGAAGATTATATGGGCGGGGAAATCGACGAGATTGAGACCTCCCGGCTGTGGCGTATTGAAGCGGACGGCCGGGTTGATGGCGCGCGCGTTCATAAACTCAGCTATCTCGGCCAAAAATGGGGCGCCGGCGAGCCGCGATACGAAGACCTTGAAGCCGTCGTCATTCCCTGGACTCGCCGGATTATCGACGTCGGCGGCTGCGTGACCTGGGACGTTCCCATCCGACCCGACGGGTTGATACCCGAACTCTATCTGAACCAATTAAAAACAATCGGCAAAGCTGTCGTTGAACGCTGACCCCTTGCCGTGAGGCGCCAATCAGCGCATTATCGCACGGTTATCAGATCGACACAACACAGTTTCTTGCATCGTTGCCGTCCGTCGTTAAGAGACGAAGACAAATTTAATATGTCTCGGCCGCCAGAGCAATTCGGCCTAGCGGAATTGCTGCATTGTTAACGTTGAGCGTGCCGGGAAAAATATGTTCACCTATCTTAACCGCCGCCCTGTTTCTTAGTTGGTTTTCAGCAGCGGTACATCCTCGGCTCTGAGCAGCCACAGCAGCGGCTGGGTAACCGCCATATTCCGCTGCACTTCCAAATTCGTCGGGTCGGGGTCCAGCGTCTTCCACAGCGCCAGATAATCCGGACGCCCGAAGGCATATCCGGCCAGAAGCAGGCAAGGTTGACGAACCGGCCAATCTTCAAAATGCTCAATGTCCGCGCGATACGGCCATTGGGACTTGTCTTTCAGGTAAGGAAATAAAAATTCCATCGCTTTTTGCATATTTCGTCCGTCGGGAAGTGTGAATGTCCAGAGATTGTCCTGCTCGGTCGAAAGCAGTTCACACAACAGGCTCATATTATCCAACTGGAATATGGAATAACCGTAGGGTTTGGTGCGGGTCAGTTCGCGCGGGAAGCTGCCGTCCTGCGCCATCTGAGACGGCATAATGACCTCTTTAAGCCGACGCCGCGCCAACTCCAGCTTGTCCTCGTCGCCGACCAAGCGGGCAAAGGTTGCCACCTGAACAAAATAGGCCACGGCGTGATTATTCTCCGTATTCATCTCATCAATACCCTGCGGATGGGTGGTCATCCAATCGGCGTAGTCGGCAAACCACTGTTTCAGGCCGTCCAGAATTTCTGATGTCATCGCATCCGAATTTTTCAACGCCTCAATCGCCAGCGGCGCCTCCGCCAGATGCAGTGTATCGATAATGCCGATGCCGCGTCCCTGGGTTCTTCCGGGAATCGCTTGCGCATAAAGCAAATGAGGATTCATCCGTTTGTCTTTATCCACAAAAAAGATGTTTAACAACGATACTGCTTTCTGCGCAAAGCGTTCGTTGCCGTCCAATGCATACGCCGCCGCCAGCGCTGCGACCGCATCGCGGAGTCGCCGAACCGCCATCCGATGTTCGGTAAAATTATCGGGATTGGACTGGCCGTCTCGCTGGACATAGGGCAATCCGTCTTCGGTATCGGGATTGGGCCACCAGTAATCCCCCATTGAATAAAAATCGCCGGGGCCGACATAATCAGCCGGAGCCGGATAATCACGCAGCGAAATCGGTTCAATCGCCATATAGGATTCGGCCAATTTCAGTATCCGTTTACGGTCTATACGTGCTACCGCCGAGGCGCGTTCGGCTCGCGGCGTCTCTTTCAATGTCGTGTCCGTCGGATCAGGGCCGATCTCCAGAAATGTCGTTGGACATCCGTCGGTGGATACCGAGGCGACAGACTGTCCGCCGTTGAGACGCACACTGATTTGCGCCCGGCCGTTATACAACTGAACCTGACGTGCACCGCGGCAGGTGCCGAGGTTATCCAGCAACGTGCCATCGCCGGTCAGACCGAATCGCACGAACTGACGGCTGTCCAGACAAAGGACGCCCTTTTCATCCAGCAACGTGGTTTCAATTGTCGCGTGATCATCCGAGCGGTCAACGATGTTCAGTGTCAGACGCGCCGGGTCCCCCCAGCGCCGCGTTTCATAACGAAAAACGATCTCGTCGGTCACGTCAACTCCATCCTTTCGGGCAACGGCTCGCAAATGGTTCATCCCGCTTCGGAAAGCAACTGACCACCGCAGCCCGGCGGCGGGATAATCCTGACTGTTTCGCTGTTTTACGCCCGCGGATCGGCCGTTGACAAACAGCTCAACATCAGGACAGTTGGAATAGACTTTAACTGTCTTGCGCTCGTTGGAAGCTCCCCACCGCACCGGCCAGTTATGGGCATAGAGACGGACCATCGGCGTCTCGGCCCAATAGGATTGATAAACGTAATACGCCTCTTTCGGCGTCAGATCGCGTTCGACAGCGCCTTTTTGATTCATAAACGGCACCGGGTTATCCGGTCGCAGGGGCGTGGAGAAATCCTTGAAGATCCAGAACGCCGTACCCGTCAGCCAGTCCATCGTTTCCTGCTCCTTCAGATGCCAGTCAATCAGGTCGCAGATGTAGCTTTCCGACCAGTCGCCGTCGCGGGAGGCGCGGGCCTGTCCGCCGGTCATCATAAAATCCATGCCGCGTTCGTCGGCCTGTCCGGTCGCGGTCACGTCCGCCAGATAAATATACGGATTTTCGGCGTGTCGGCCTGCGTGGCTGTCGCCGCCCCATTCGACATGCAGAAAACGGTTGACCTTCTGCATTTCGCTTTCGGAGACGTCTTTATATTCAATGAATCGCCCCCGGTACCAGCCCGCCCAGATGGACGGCGAATAGACATCCACAATATCACTGCAAAAGGCGCAGCGCCGAATGGCGGTTTTGCGCTGCGGATCCAGCCGGTGCGCCAATTCATGCAGTTCGCGCATAAAGGCGCGAATGTGTTCCCGGTCGAATATCTCAAAATCGCCGGGCCAGTCGTTTTCATTTCCCAGCCCCCAGATGATCACGGATGGATGGTTTCGGTGCTGATCGATCATCGCGCGCAGTATGTCGCGCGCCTGCTGTTGATAACGCTCGCCGCCGAGACCGCCGCGACACCAGGGAATTTCCTCCCAGACAAGGATACCCAGTTCGTCGCACAGATGCAGCACATGACGCGACTGCGGATAGTGCCCCAGCCGGAGGAAGTTGACGCCCATGGCCTTCATCAGGCGAATTTCCTTTTCCACCAGATCGTCCGTCATCGCGGCGGCCAGACCCGCGTGATCTTCATGACGATGCGTCCCCCGAAGCAGCAAACGCTCGCCGTTCAGATAAAACGGCCCCTTTTCAGCAAACTCAAACCAGCGAAAACCGAATCGTTCGCTGATGACGGATTGACCGCGCGGGCTTTGCAGTACGACCTCGCATCGATACAGATGCGGCTTTTGCGTGGACCACAGAGCGGGACTGACCAGTTTTGTTCGGGCAAGTATCTGTGTGCTTTGTAAAGACGAAACATCGGTCTGCACCGTGAAGACCGGCTCACCGTCCGGAGCAAAGAGGCGAACGGTTGCCGTCGTCTTCTCGTTTAACCGCAGTGGATTGTACAGCCGTCCTTCGACGCTGACGAGCCATTCATTGTCTGAAGACTGCCGTTCGGTTTTGATGTGTACCTGTTCCAGTGAGATCGCCGGTTCATAGACCAGGTGAACGCGGCGATACAGCCCGCCGTAAAGATTGAAGTCGCTCAGATCGGACGGAATCATGTCCAGATCGCGGGCGTTGTCACAGCGCACCGCCAGCGGAATCAGACCCGGACGGGTGTATCGGTCGGCGGAGGCCTGTTGATAATGCGGCGATTGTTGATACGTGTTGACGGCATCGGTAATGTCAAGAGTAAAGGCATCATATCCGCCGATATGATTGCCGACTTTTTGGGTGTCAATATAGATCTCGGTCTTTTGGCCGGCGCCTTCAAAAACAAGAAGCGTACGTCCGTCGGGCCAGGGGTTGTCAACCGTCAATTGCGTGCGATACCAGGCCGGCCCCTGATAATAGGGAACATCCGGATCGACCGAATCGGAGGCGTTATAACAATGCGGCAATGATACTTTTTTCCAGACCGGCAGACTGTTGCTTAACCGATCGCTGCGAAGCGTCTCCCATACGCCGCCCAGATCGCCGCGTAAAAATTCCCAGTTATCCGTCAACCGTCGAGAGGCATTCGAAGCCGCTTCAACAGCTCCGCCATACACAATCAAGGCCGTTAACACACTCAGAAAAATACCTGCCGTCCTGTTCATCGATTTGCCTTTCTCTTGTCTCGTTGATTCTTGATTCGTTTATCAAACCGTGTTTCGTGCACCAAAAAATCACGGGATGTGTTTCAGGTTCGCATCGAATGTCAGTGTCTGGCCGAGCTTGGTATCGCAGGTAACAACAATATCGCCGTAACGGAGCGTCAACGGATTGCCACGAAGCGATACAATGCGAGCCGATGTCATTTTACCGGCTTGCCAGTCGATATTCACGTCAAAACCGCCGCGGGCGCGCAGCCCCTTGAACGAACCTGCAGACCACGCTGAGGGCAATGCCGGCAGCAGAACAACTTCTCCGGCATGACTATGTAGCAGCATTTCTGCGATGCCCGCTGTGCCGCCGAAATTGCCGTCGATCTGGAACGGTGGATGCGTATTGAGCAGATTCGGCAGTGTAGAGCCGGCCAACAGTTCACAGAGCATACGGTGCGCCCGCTCACCGGCTTCCAGACGCGCCCAAAAATTGATCTTCCAGGCCTTGCTCCAGCCGGTTCCGCCGTCGCCTCGAGTCTCAAGTGTTTTTTGCGCCGCCGCGGCCAACTCAGGTGTGTGACGCGGCGTAATCTGATTGCCGGGATGAAGACCGTATAAATGTGAGATATGACGGTGCGTCGGGCTGGGTTCGTCGAACTCTTCCTGCCATTCAAGAATCTGCCCCTGTTTACCGATCTGAATGGGTTTCAGCAGGGGCAGGACTTGGCGAAGCTTGCGGCGAAACTTCGGCTCAACATTAAGCTGCTCTGCGGCTTGCAGAGTATTGGCAAACAACTCCCGAATGATGGCCATATCCATCGTTGCGCCCTGACACACACTGGCTTGCCGGCGACCGCCCTCAACATCGGTATAGGAAAACACATTTTCCGGCGACGTGCTGACCGGAGTGACCAAGGCTCCGTCGTCATCTTCAACAAGCCAGTCCAGATAAAATTCACAGGCGCCCTTCATCAGCGGCCACGCCTGATTACGCAAATAGTCCACATCGCCGTTAAACAGATAATGATCATATAAATGCTGACACAGCCAGCCGGAACTCAGCGGCCAAAAAGCCGTGCGTGCGACAAAGTCCACGGGCTGGGCGCATCGCCAAATGGTGGTGTTGTGATGTGCAACCCAACCGTTCATCCCGTACACCTCGCGGGCGACTTGTCGTCCGTCAACGGCCAACTCGCGCGTCAGCCGCAGCAGCGGCTCAAAACATTCTGAAAGATTGGTTACCTCCGCTGGCCAGTAATTCATCTGGGTGTTGATATTCATCGTATAAGCGCTGGCCCAGGGAGGAATGATGTGCGGATTCCAGATGCCCTGAAGATTAAGCGGCTGCGTTCCCGAATGCGAGCCGGCAATCATCAGATAACGACCGAACTGAAAATACAGCGCCATCAGGCCCGGATCACGTCCCTGCCCGGCCAGTGCAATACGCTGATCGGTCGGCAAAGAGACCTCCGAATCGGCTTGGCCGATTTGGAGCGCCACACGGTCAAATAATGTTTTGTAATCCTGAATGTGGCGCTGTCGCAGCCCGGCATACGAATAGCGGCCGGCAGCCTGGAGCCGTTGATTCGTTATCGCCGCAGGATCGATGCCCTCACGGACGGGGTTTTTGTTGAATCCGTTGAAACTCGTTGCAGCGGCCAAACGAAGTTCCGCCGCATCGGCGTCATGTATCGTCAGCGCGCCGGATTCCGAGGTAAGCCGACCGCCGGTCATTTGAATGTGCAGATGCGCACTGAAAAACATCCCCTCATTATCTGCCTCGGCTCCATAAAGAACCGTTTTATCGCCATGACGCCGATTTCCCTGCTCATCCCAGAGCAGAGGATATTTATATGTCTCATTTTTTTCTTCGACCCATTCGAGTGTACGCCGCAGCGCCGCGCCGGGCGCTTGGCCGGACAGACGCAAGCCGGAGGGACCTTCGACGGCACTCCGGGCGGTCGGGTGCGGCGAGGTCAGTCGAACCGAAAATGAAAGCCGTCCGGGCGTATCCGCTGTCAGACGCAGCACCAGCACCTGGTCGGGATGACTTATAAACGCCTCGCGCGTATAGACGACTTCATCCTGCCGATACACCACCCGATAAACCGCGGTCGCCAGATCGAGTTCGCGACGATAATCGACGATCTGTCCGGAGGGTTCAAAATCCAGGTATAAATCGCCCAACGGCTGATAACAGGCCTGTGCGCCGCCGAGCCAGTGACGGGTTATAAACTGATCGGCCTCGGCAAATTGCCGACGGGCAATCATGGCCGAGACGTCATCCAGCGTTTCACCGATCTTCAGAGGCTGATCCCGGTAGCCGGGATAACCCGAATAGAGCGTATCTTCATTCAACTGAAATCGTTCGACGGTCGTGCCGCCGAACACCATCGCACCCAGTCGCCCGTTGCCGAGCGGCAACGCTTCGTCCCATTTTTCCGCAGGCTGATCATACCAAAGTCGCAGCGCCGATTCATTGTCGAGATTCCCTTCAACACTGGTCAATAAATCTTTTTGTCCGTCTGCAAAAAGATGAACCACACTGAACGGCAGCATCCATACCAGTACATAAACCGACAATCTTCTTTGGATTACCATGACGTCCTTTCATATATTGTCAGCCATTGTTGAATCAATATACTCAGATCGTCCATGTCCACCCGACCATCTCCCTGAGGGGGCGCAATATCGGCTGAAGGGTTGAACGCGCCATCGTCGCCCCATTGAGCACTGATATAGCAAAAGTCGTTCCAGTCAATCCGTCCGTCACCATTGATGTCGGCGACCGGGGGAGGAATCATAATATGCCGAATATCGGAATCCGTCAGCGCCGCGGCGTATAGTCGAACATCATCCATAAGCCCGTCAAAATACCATCGAGCCAATGTGCCGTCGGTGCTGCGGTCTTCGCGGCCAATCTGGAGACGATGAAGCGGATTGCTGTTGATCGGGCCGCCCCGATTCTGGTTAGCCGGCCCGGAGGCCTGTCCGTTGATATAAAATGTGGCCAGACTGCCGGTAATCACCACCGCCACATGCGTCCAGATACCCGCCGGAATCGGATCGGACGAAAAAACTGAGACAGGATTGCCGGTCCAGAGGACATCGCCGGTGTCGCCTTTAATCAGCAGGGAATATGCGTCCTTCCATTCGCCCTTGGTGATAACGGCGTTGTGGACCTTGCTGTTGGTCATTTTAATCCATGCCGCCAGCGTTGCCTGTCCGCGAACACTGAGATCCAGAGAATCGGCTGTTCCTCCATCAACATAATCATCCACCCCATCCAATTGCAAGACATAACCGCGATCCGGGTCATTGACAATAGCAGCGCCATTCATCAAGTCGCCATGGTTTCCACGTCCGGAAAGATCGTTTGCCGTGCCGTCGTCAAAAGTCAAATGCATAACTAAATCCGTATGCAGTGAACGAATCTCCGCCGTGCGGGACGTAAACGTGCCCCGGGCCGTGGAGACGCGACAGAAAAACTTTCTTCCTGCATCCGTTTTTCGCACCTTGGGGAGGGTCAGCGTGAGTTCATCGGCGCCGACGGCAATCTGTCCTGACGACGTCACTTCAAACCATTGCGCGCTCAGCACCGCAACGTCGGGTAAAGGAATGACCCGAAAAACCACATCGTCGCCGACGGTCAACGGCTGATCGGTCGGCGTATCGGGGTCGAAGGGAAGCAGATTGGAAAAAGGTCCCACATCGGCAACCGTCAGAATCCGGGCGATCACGGACGCATCGGAAAACTCGTCCGCTCCGATGTCAGGATGGGCGTCCCGCGGCTGGCCGTCCATATCGACCGTAACAAGCGGAAACGAACCAAGAGCTGCATCGATGGCCGGGCTGCCCGCCTGAAGACGATAGACGCCGTTTGCATCGGGCGACAGAAGCGGATTGATAATCTGATAGCCGCTGGACGGCATATCGCCGGCACTGCCTGTGTTCCAGCGAATATTGCCGAGCCACGAGCCGGTATAAGGACCGTTGAGGCTGGCTACCGTTCCGCCGCCCTGAAAAATATTGTTGGCGACCGTGATATTCGTAGCGCCCAGGCCATTGGTACGGCTGGACATGCGATAATGTGTGTTATTGTTGATAAACGTATTGAAGGCGACAACCACATCATCAGGTCGGTCATGGCTCGTCAGCGGATCACCGTCGGCCACCTCGCCGCCGCCGTTGCCCATCTGAACGCCCTGCGTGTTGCCTTCAAAATAATTGGAAAAGATCAGGTGGCGGTCGCCGAAAACGCGAAGGCCGTCAGTGCCGCGAAAATAATTGCCGTAAGCCAGACAGTCGTTGCCGTGGCGCAGGGTCAGTTGGGCGCCCGCCGAATTCAGGAAGGTGTTGTAGCGGTAGGTATTACCGCTGGATTTGTTCGAAATCAGTTCGTTCTCGCCGCGGCAGTTGACAAACAGGTTGTATTCGATCAATCCGTCACCGGTGGACATACTCAAACCGCTCAGACCAAAGCGAATTGTTTCGGCGTCGCCCGAACCGGACGGGAAAAAATCATGGAAATAGTTGTGATGGATCCAAACGCGACGGGCAATCTGGCTGCCCGAACCGCGTACGTCGATCATATTGCCGTCAGTGCTTTTGTTGCGGAACTCATTGCGGTCAATTTCGGTATCATAGCCGGCCACAAGAAGGAAATTACCCGCACCGGCACATTCAAAAATATTTCGTGTGAAACGACAGTGGGTCGCTCCGCTGTTGATGGTATTCCGTCCGGCCGGGTGTGTAAACTTAAACCCGCGGATGTGAATGTAAGCAGCAGGGCCATTCAGAGTAAACCCATGCGTTCCCGCGATCTCGACGCCGCCGATGGACTGGGCTTCAATCACAATCGGCTGCGCCGCCGTGCCGATCCGATTGATCGTAATCGAAGCGGACGTGGTATAAGTTCCATCGACAACGATGATCCGATCGCCCGGCATGGCGCTGTCGATGCGCAATTGGAGTGCAGCGATGGAATCCACCTCATATGTTGCAGCGTGGCTCGCGCAAACAAAACCCGCTGCGGCAATGACACAGACCGCATACTGAAAAAAAGCCAATTTGAACATATTACATCTCTCCAGCATTAGACTTTCGTCTTAAAACACTCTTCTGCCGCCGTATTCTTTAAGGCGCCACAGGAGCATCGGGACTGAGGCGTATGGCAAAGCCGCCCCGCTGGCGCATGGAAATAGACAATGTGGTTGTTTGCTTTACGGTTCGTATTTCTCTGTCCATCGTGGTATGCGTTTCATCCTTAAAGATAAGAGCGGCATAGTCGCGCCCCTCAGACAGAAACTTCAGAGAAATGTCGGTCGTACGTGCCTGGTCGGTCATACCGGCAATGAACCAGTCCTGTCCTTTTCGTCGGGCTATAATAATGTATTCAGCGGGCCTGCCCTCGATAAATCGGGTTTCGTCCCACGCAGACGGAACATCCTGAATCATCTCTCTGCCGGGCCAGTCAAGCAGCTTTTGTCCGTGTTCGGCGTAAATCATCATTCCGGCTTCGTAAACAATGGGCATCGCCATTTGATAGGCATGGGACCCCGGCGACCGATCAAAATGGATAACGGTGTAACTGACCGGCCCCATCACGTTCCGGACATAGGGAATCGTTAAGTCGTTGGCAGCGGGCTTGGTTCGTCGCTCCATTCCGTCAACGCCTTCAAGCGTCATCAGATGAGGATAGCGTCGTCGCTCACCGGTCGGCATGGTATTGCCGTGCAGTTCCAGCAAAAATTGGTTCTCGATACCCAGCTCAAATATCCAGTCGCGCATCTGAAGACTTCGCTGCGTATCCTCATAATCGCGCCATTCTCTCGAATTCTCGTCGAGCGTGTTATGATCAAAGAAATCGATCTTGGCGCCCTTGAGCCCCCACTCGGCATAGCGGCGCATATTGGCGGCGGCCTTTTCATAAGTGTCATAATCGCGCGTATGCGCCCAGCCGATAATACCAACATGCTTCGAAGCGGCGTATTGGGTTGCTTCGCGAACGGCCTGCCCGCCGCCCCAGCGATTGGCAAACCCCGCATCGGCCAAATAGTACTCCCAACCCATCTCGTCGGCCAAATCCACCCACATCGTCGGCTTGTCTCTGTCGCCGGCAATAAAATCCCACATCACCCGACCGGGGCGAACCCATGATTTGACTGTTCCATCAGGATTCAGCAGCCTTGGGTCGGTGGATGGATTGAGATTTTCCACCAAACAGGACTCAACGATCTGAGCCGGCGTATTCGGCGAAATAATGATCATTCGCCACGGCGACTGGAACGGAAGCGTGCTGCGAACCGGACCGACCCGCGACTGATCCAGCGGAAAGCGGAAGTAAAAGGCCGACTCTGAACGTTCAAAATGCGGCTGAATATAATGCCCATAAGTGGCCGCCTGTCCCATCAACACATAGTGGTCGCGGTCTTTGAGGTGAGCCAGTACCGGTATGGACAAACGTTCACTCGCGACCGGCCCCAGCGATCCCTCGTAGCCGTATCGATTGGGGTGCTGCTGTCCCCAATATGTAAAATTCCGTCCGGCCAAACGGATGACGTTGTTTTCCTCAAAAAACTCAATGTCTCCGCTGCCGGGGATGACGAAGCAAAAGGCGACGCCGTCATTGTAGGCGCGAAACAGAATGTCGATCGCCTGCCCGTCCCTGCTCAGCCGCAGGGTTTGTTCAATGGCATGATTTTGATAGGTTGATACCTTCCCGTGCGGCAGAGTAAAGGTTTCATCAATCGTGTTGAGTGATCGGCTTACAAACGTCAATCCGGAGCGAAAATCTCCTCGGCTGGTATGGATGCCGACAGGACTGGCTGAAATAATTTCACGACCTCGGCTTTCAACACGATAGGACAACGTCCCGTCATCCTGATGGTGCATCACCATAACTGTGATATTCCCGTCCGGCGAGACAATCGAATACTCTGCCGCGGCGCTGATGCCTGCCGCACCAAATGTGATAAGGATTGCCGCAAGGAATAAACGTCCTGACCTGTGTAACGTCCTCATGAACCTGTCCTTTCCATAAAATTGATCATCAACCATTGTTCTATCAAGATGATTAAATCATTCATATCCACGACGCCGTCGCCGTCTTCAGACGCTATATCAGCTGAAGGTATCATTGAACCCTCCGTCAGCCATTGGCGGCTGAAAACGGCGAAGTCTTCCATGTCCACCTTTCCATCATCGTTCAAATCGGCCGCGAGAACCCATACCGCCGGCTGCTCCTCGGAGTACCCGGACTCGTTGCCCCCGCCGTCCACTGCTGTGATCATATAATAATACAGCTCCCCCCACATCGCCGTATCGTCCGTAAACGTATTCAGCCCTCCGCTATGGGCCAGCAACAGATATTCGCTGTCGGTTTCGCTGCGTCGATAGATGCGAAAATCCGCCGCCGGATCGGGGTGGCTGTCCCACTGTAACTGCACCGATTTTGCCCCAGCCTGAACCGCCAGACCGGTTACCGGCGCGACTGAAAGTCTCTGAAAGACTTCGATCTCCGATATATTGGCCGTGGCTGCATCTCCCGTCAAATTGCTGCGTTTGGTCAGTACAATATAACGCCCTGAAGCGTTGTAGGGCACGATATAATCAATCATCGCCGGACTGTTCATCCAATTGCCCTGATTGATCAATTCGCCCCGGCCGGTCGTCTCATCATAGTTTGACCAGACAAGCGCCCCCTGCTCATCCAGAATATCCAAATCAAAATCGCGGTTGCGCGAATAGGTACCGGGATGGGCACGGTTATAAATCAAGACGCGCTCGACCAAAAAAGCAGCCTCCAGATCAATCTGTATCCACGGCTGCAAGTCCGTGTCAAACCGCGCCGAATGCCAAATGTATGGATAATCAAGAACCTGACCATCAACGGCGTATGCCGGCGCTGCATCGGCGTAATAACTGCTGGCCGTTGTCGGTTTGTGTAACGCTACATTCACTGGAAAAACCGCCGAAACGCTTGGAATCACTGCCACCGGCTCACAAAACACCGATTCCGTCCCTTCCTCGTTCGTAGCGGTGAGCGTATAATAATATGTTTTCCCGTTTTCAACGCTTTCATCCAGATAATCGCACCCCGTCAACCCTTCGGCAATCGGAAGGAAATCCGTATCAGCGCGACGGCTGCGATACAACGTATAATGCGAAAAATCGGGCTGGGTATTCGGCTCCCAGACAAGCTGCACAACGCCGTCGCCGCCGGCGGCGCCGATGCCTCTCGGCGTCGCGGGAGAAAACTGCGGTATCGCAGACACTTCATCGGAAAAGTTCGACAAATGCCCGGCGCTGTTTTCGGAACGAACCCGATAATAATAACGCCGATCCATGTTCAATCCATCCTCGTCAATATAAACGGATTCGGTCAGCGCTTCTGCAATACGTGTATAGCCGCCGCCTTCCGTGGTGGAACGATAGACCACATAGCCGGCAATATCCGGGTCGTCAATCTCCTGCCAGATCAGCGTAATCTTCCCGTCATCCGG
>DSDR01000352.1 GCA_011048645.1 Phycisphaerales bacterium | reverse complement strand
CCGCTTTGGAGAGGTGTCGGAGTGGCTTATCGAGCAGCCTTGGAAAGGCTGTGTAGGGCTTGTCCCTACCGCGGGTTCGAATCCCGCCCTCTCCGATCTTTTTCTTTATTTTTGAACCAGGTAGGCTTCGGAGGTGTAAATGGACACCATTAACAAGTAGGCTGTGCCCACGCTGTTAAATGCGATCTCCAACAATCCCGCGTGGGCGTGGACCACGCTGCGCGGCTGCGCGGCTCGCGGCCGGACCATAAAAAATCCCCGTTGCTTTGATTTTTTCCAAAAATTCCTCTTGTCGTCCGCCCCCATTGTTGACTATAATACCTCCACAGCTTATGTTTAAGGAGATGAAGGACGCACCCATTTCCTTACAGCCCCGACGGCTCTTTGGCAGTGTTAGACAGAATCGACAGAATTGACCGCAAAAAAAAATTCTGACTTCTGTTCTCTGGTATCTGGCGGCTGTGACACGGATTTTCACCACGAAGAACACGAAGAACACGAAGAAAAGTTTTTAGTCTTTGGTTTTTGAATTTTGAAATTCGAATTTGTTTATGATTTAGTGCTTAGAATTTAGTGTTTTTCTCTGGTTACTGGAAACTGGCGACGGGTGGCCTCTGCAAGATTGAAATAATCAATCTTCAATAATCCATAGTCAATTGCTATGGGTGGCACCTTCAAGCGCAAGCTTGTGGGTGCCGGGGGGATTCGATTGACGATTTTCGATTGATGACGGACGATTGGGGGATTCAGGATTAAGAATGAGAAAATTTAAGGTGCAGACACCCTTTTGATGAGAAAGTCAAAGAGACAAAATGAATAAACAAAATTAAGGCAAAGAGTAGATGGCCAGAGGTCCCTTTTATTTCTTTTGGATGTAAAAACTGTCCTTGTTAAAAATTTATGGGAGAAATAGTATGGATACAGCAAAAATGGTTGTCTTAACAGCCGTATTATTAGGACTGATTTGCAGTGGGTGTGAAACCCTGCAAAATCTGGGTTTAAGTAGGCCAAGTGCACAGGTTAAGAATATTCAATTTGGAGATGTCAGTTTGCATTCTGCACAGCTTCTGTTTGATGTTGAAATCCATAACCCGTATGCTGTGTCATTACCTCTTACCAATTTGAGTTATCAACTCTCAAGCGGGGCGGATACCTTTCTTAAGGGGGATGCCAACGTGCAGCGTTCTATCGCAGCAAACAGCAAAGAAACGGTTTCCTTGCCTGTCAACGTCAACTACCTTGAGTTGTTCAAGTCCTTGAAGAATGTCAAACCCGGAACAACAATCCCTTATAAAGCAGGTGTTGGGCTTTCAGTTGATACACCGGTCGGAAGTTCTCTTACTTTACCTTTGAAAAAAGAGGGCAATCTGTCGTTACCAGAGATCACTGGAACAGACATTATGAATATTTGGAATGTCATCAAGCCCAGTAATTAATCCCATGCATATTTTACAGGCCAGGGGGGAGAGCAGTACAATCAAGTCAAAAGGTAAAAGGCAAAGGGTATAAGTGCGGAGCCGCCGTTGGCGGGGGCGAAAAACAGGCCCAAGTCTGAACGGAGTGGCGAGTGTGTGAAATCCTTTTCAGGCTTGACTTTTGAACCGACCTGCGGATATACTGCCGTTTTTGGTAACCTTTGTTGATATTTACACAGCAGGTAACGGTTTATGGCAAAAATAGAGCTTCCTGACGGAAGTATCCTTGAGGGCGCCGACGGGGCGTCCGTGTTGGATTTTGTGCAGCAAATTGGTTCGGGGCTGGCCAGAGCGGCGGTGGCGGCCGAGTTGGACGGTCGGCTTGTGGATTTGTCCGCTCCTGTTTATAATCACGCCAAACTGGTCGTCATCACGGCCAAAGACGACAAGGGGCTGGACATTCTCCGCCATAGCTGTGCCCATATCATGGCCGAGGCGATCTGTTCGCTCTGGCCCGGCGCCAGGCTGGTCTATGGCCCGACGGTCGAGGACGGTTTTTTTTACGACATCGATCTGGACACCCCGATTCGCCCGGAGGATTTCGAGCGGATTGAGGCGAAGATGCGCGAGATCATCGCCGCCGATGAGCCGTTCGTGCGTGTGGAGATGAGCCGCGACGAAGCGGCCGCCAAAATGGCCCATGACCCCTACAAGCTGGACAACATCCAGCGGGCCGATAGCGAGACGATCAGCTTTTACCGCCACGGCCAAAACGGCTTTGAGGACCTGTGCCGCGGCCCGCACATCCCCCGCACCGGCAGCATCGACCCCAAGGCGTTTAAGATAATGAGCGTGGCCGGGGCGTACTGGCACGGCGACGCCTCCCAAAAAATGCTCCAGCGCGTCTATGGCACCTGCTGGCGAAACAAAAAGGAACTGGCCGAGTACCTGCACCGCCTCGAAGAAGCCAAAAAACGCGACCATCGCCTCATCGGCAAGCAGATGGACCTGTTCAGCTTCCACGAAGAGGGGCCGGGCTTTGCGTTCCTGCACCCCAAAGGAATGATTATCTGGAACGAAATCATCGACTTTTGGCGGCAGGTTCACACCAAATACGGCTATGTTGAGATCAAGACCCCGATCATCCTTAATGAGTCGCTCTGGCACCGCAGCGGCCATTGGGACAACTACAAAGAGAATATGTATTTTACCACGGTGGACGAGACCACCTACGCCGTCAAGCCAATGAACTGCCCCGGCGGGTTGCTGGTCTATAATTCCACCAAGCACTCCTACCGTGAGTTTCCGATGCGGATCGCCGAGCTGGGGCTGGTGCATCGCTACGAGGCCAGCGGCCAGATGCACGGCCTGGTGCGGGTGCGGCAGTTCACCCAGGACGACGCCCATATCTTTTGTATGCCCGAACAGATTGAGCCGGAGATCATCGGCGTGATCAATCTGATCGAGGAGATGTACGCGGCCTTCGGTTTTACGGACTACCGCATCGAACTATCGACCAAACCGGAAAAACATATCGGTTCCGACGACGTTTGGGACATTGCCACCGCCGCGCTGAAAGGGGCGCTGGACCATAAGGCCCTCGATTACCAGATCAACGAAGGCGACGGGGCGTTCTATGGACCGAAGATCGATTTTCATATTAAAGACTGTTTGGGGCGGTCGTGGCAGTTGGGTACGATTCAGCTTGACTTTTCGATGCCTGAGCGGTTTGAATTGACCTATACCTCACCGGATAATACGGAAAAGACGCCGGTGATGATTCATCGAGCCATTCTCGGCTCGCTGGAGCGGTTTATGGGCATATTGATTGAGCATTACGCCGGCAATTTTCCGCTGTGGCTGGCGCCGGAACAGGTGCGCATCCTGACCATCAGCGAAAAAACCGATGCTTACGCCCAGTCGCTGTTGTCCCGATGCCGGGCCGCCGGCCTGAGGGGTTTGGCGGATATGAGCGGCGACAAAATCGGCGCCAAGATTGCCCGCGCCCACGCCGACCGCGTGCCCTATATGCTGGTGGTCGGACCGAAAGAAGCCCAAAACAATATAGTCAATGTCCGTTTTAGGCAATCTCAACAGACCGTCGAGGTCTCTTCAGAGCGATTTTTATCAATCGCTGCGGCAAAGATTGCCGATAAAACAGAGGATTTGACTTGGGATAAGTAAGGACGTCGCCTAAGCGTAAAGGCCGTCATTGGGAACTTTATTTTTTGAAAGGTACACAGCTATCAGCAAGGACAATTTGAGAATCAATGAGCGTATTCGTATCAGCCCCGTTCGGCTGATCGACGACAACAATCAGCAACTCGGCATCGTCCCCGTTACCGAGGCGCTGGAACGCGCTCGTCAAGCGGGTTTGGATTTGGTGGAGGTCGCTCCGACATCCTCGCCGCCGGTGTGCCGGATTATGGATTACGGCAAGTTTCTCTACCAGCAAAAACGCAAAATCAAACAAAATCTCAAAAAACAGCACACCGTCGTCCTCAAGGAAATTCGCCTGCGTCCGAAGACCGACGAACATGATCGCGACATCAAGATGCATCAGGCCGAAAAGTTCCTCGATAAGGGACACAAAGTCCAGTTTACGATGCTGTTTCGCGGCCGGGAGATGATGTTTCAGCAGCAGGCTCAGGACACCATGGACTATATCGTCCAGAGCCTGCAAGACAAAGCCAAGCCCGAGCGGCCGCCGGTGTTGCTCGGACGGCGGATGACGATGGTGCTGGTCCCCGTCAAACAGGCCGAAAAATCGTCCACATGACGACGAAAATGCGATAAAGCGCCAAAAATCGCAAATATCCCCTTGACAGCAAAGGCAAGCAACCCTAATATAACGGGTCTTGTTTGTGAGCGGACTTTTGCGATGAATTCTTAATTTCTTTAACAGGAAGAACTTATATGCCGAAACAAAAAACCCATAAAGGGCTTTCCAAGCGGGTTAAAATCACCGCTACCGGCAAGGTCAAGCGAAATCGCTGTAACGCCGGTCACTTGATGAGCGGCAAGACGGCCAAACGCCGTCGTCGTCTGCGTCAGGCCACGGTGGTTGCCGGCGTGAAGGCTCAGGCCTTCCGCACGGCGCTCGGTCAGTAAACGGGAATCCAACAGGGTCGGTTCCGCTTCTCGGCTCCATCAGCTGCCGCAGCGGACCGTCAGTTACGCAAAGAAAGGAAACGCTGGTATGCCAAGAGTACGAAAAGGCGCTGCGACGCGCAAAGCGCGCAAACGCATCATGAAAGATGTTCGCGGGTATCGCGGGGCGACGAGCCGCAATTATCGTCTGGCCAAAGAGGCCAGGATCAACGCCCTTGTCAACGCGCGTATCGGCCGCAGGCAGAAAAAGCGTCAATATCGCGGGTTGTGGATCATCCGTCTTAACGCCGCCTGCCGACAGCGGGGGATTCGCTACAGCCAGTTCATCAACGGTCTGAAAAAGGCCGGCGTCGCCCTGAATCGCAAGATGCTCAGCGAAATCGCGATTTTTGATGCGCAGGGGTTTGATGTACTTGTCGAAAAGGCCAAAGCCGCACGGTAACCGCTCTGTGTTTGCCCAACAGGATTTGTCGTGAAACTCGTGGAATTTTCACAAATTGGCGATCAGGCACTGAGTGAACTCAAAGCGGTGCAGGACGCCGATGCGCTGGAGGCCTGGCGTGTCAAGTATCTGGGTCGCAAAGGGCAGGTCACGCAGATGCTCAGCCAGATTGGCAAGCTTGCGCCGGAGGATCGCCGAGAGGGCGGCCAACTGGCCAATCGCGTTAAGCAGGAAGTAACCGCCGCGTTTGAGTCGCTCAAAGAACAATTTCAGGCCGCTCAGACCCAGACCGGCCCGCGGGAGGATGTTACGTTGCCCGGTATTCCCGTTCGTCAGGGCAAACGCCATATCATTATGCAAACCATCTCGGAATTGCTGGAGATATTCGGGCGGATGGGGTTTGCCGTTGCCTATGGGCCGGAGGTCGAGGATGAATGGCACAATTTTGTCGCCCTGAACATTCCGCCGGAGCATCCGGCGCGCGATCCGCTGGACAATTTTTACATCAGCGATTCGATGCTGCTGCGAAGCCAGACCTCCACAATCCAGATTCGCGTAATGGAGCATCAAAAACCCCCGATTCGTGTAGTTGCGCCGGGCCGGGTCTATCGTCCGGACACGGTGGACGCGACGCATATGTTTATGTTCCATCAGCTTGAGGCCTTGGTGGTCGATGAGGGCGTCACGATGGTGGACCTCAAAAGCAGCATCAACCAGTTTATCCATACCTTTTTCGGATCCGATACCCAGTGGCGGTTTCGGCCGAGTTTTTTCCCGTTTACCGAGCCGAGCTGCGAGGTCGATATCCTGTGGGTCGATAAATCCGGCCGTGAGAACTGGATGGAAATCGGCGGCTGCGGGATGGTGGATCCCAATGTCTTTGACAGCGTCGGCATCGACAGCGAAACCTATACCGGCTGGGCGTTCGGCTTCGGCATCGAGCGGCTGGCAATGAAGAAATACGGCATCACCGATATTCGGCTGCTGTTTGAAAACGATCGGCGTTTTCTCGAACAGTTCTGAGACGGCCGATTTGAAGTCATATTATATCGCCTTTTGAAAGTTTTGTTCTCAATCTTATCGTCAGGTTCCCTTTGCGCCCGTTTTGCGGCTTTATGGGTTGACATTCGGCTGGTGCGGGTTTACGATACGTTTACTTGTTTTGCTATAGGATTAAGCGGGTATTATTTCGGAGCGTACTATGGATCCAACGATTTTCAAGGCGTATGATGTTCGGGGTCTTTACGGTGAGCAGGTGGACGAAGAGGCCGCCTGGAAGATCGGGCACGCTGCTGCGCAGTTTCTCAGGTCGCTGCTGCGCGGGTATGATCGGGGGATGGCCAATGCTCAGAGCCTGTGCGTCGGGCACGATATGCGAAAGCACAGCCCGGCACTGACCCAGGCGCTGATCTGCGGGATGAACGCCGCCGGCGCTAATGTCATCGATATCGGGATGATTGATACGCCGCAGATGTATTTTGCGATCAATCATCTGGGGACCTGCGGCGGTGTGCAGGTGACCGCCAGCCATAATCCCGCTCAGTACAATGGATTTAAGATCTCCGGCCAGCAGGCCAAGCCCATCGGCGCCGATACCGGCCTCAAAGACATCAAGCACATTGCCCTGGCCCTGCTGCACACCAAGGGACGCCTGGATGGGTCGGTGGAACACTGCGATTTATCAAAGGAATATAAAAAACATGTTTTGAAATTTCTGGAGCCAATGCGAAAACCGCTCAAGTTTGTTGTCGATGCAAGTAACGGCATGGCCGGGAAAATGGCGCCCCTGATTTTCGGCGATCTGAAAAACGTCGAGCTGATCGGCCTGAACCTGACACATGACGGTACATTCAAACACGATCCCAATCCGCTGGTTGAAGCCAATCTTCGCGAATTGAAAGAAACTGTCCGCGCCCGACAGGCCGATATGGGCTTTTGTTTTGACGGCGACGCCGATCGGCTGATGATGGTCGATGAACAGGGCCGGACCGTGTCCTGCGATCTGATGTGTGCGTTGATGGTTCCCTATTTCCTTAAAAAATATCCCGGCTCGGCGATCGTGTATGATTTGCGCAGCAGCCATATTCTGCCGGAAGAAATCCTCCGGCACGGCGGCACGCCGCGACGCGAACGGGTCGGCCACGCCTATATGAAAAAGACGCTGCGGGATTGCCACGGCGTTTTCGGCGGCGAACTGAGCGGGCACTTTTATTACCGCGACAATTTTTACGCCGATTCCGGAATGATTACGCTGGTGCATATGCTCAATATCCTCAGCGCCTCGGACCAACCCGTCAGCGCATTGGTCGAGCCGCTCAAACGCTACAGCAACAGCGGCGAAATCAATTTCCGTGTGGAAGACAAGGATGCTGCGATGAAGGAGCTGGCGCGCCGCTACAGCCAGGGACAGGTGGACGATCTGGACGGCGTTACCGTGCAATTCAAGGACTGGTGGTTTAATGTGCGTCCCAGTAACACCGAGCCGCTGCTGCGTCTGAACGTCGAGGCCAAAACGCCGGATTTGCTCACGGAAAAGCTCGATGAACTGAAAGGCTATCTTGGCGAGCCGGTGGACCATTAAACCGGCGGTATGGTATGCTCACCTCGAAAGTCGGCGATGAATGTTGCAAGGCACAGGGATAGGTCACGATGAGGTTATTGCGCCGGCATAAATACATGCTGATTGCCCTGGCCGTCTATTGGCCGCTGGTGTTTGTGTTGACGCATATCCCCGTGCCTGATATTGCACGAAAAAGCGGCATGAGCGACAAAACGATGCACCTGATGGCGTATTTTGTCCTGACGTTTTTGGTGTGGTGTGCGGTCAATCCCTATCATCGTGTTCGCTGGAATCAATCGAAGACCTGGTGGGTGATCGGAATCATTGCCGTGTACGGAGCGCTGGATGAGTATCTTCAGGGTTTTGTCGGGCGAACGCCGATGGTCAGTGATTTTCTGGCCAATCTGGTCGGTATTACGCTGGCGATGGTCTTGTTGAGTGTGTTCCATTTTTGGCCGGCCCTTTTATCCGCCTCACTGATGTCTATATTTGTCATTTCCAATCTTTCGGATTTAACCTTATTGTATCCGCAATATCACCTGAACACGATTTTTCATTTCACCGCTTATGCCGGCCTGAGTTTGATATGGATCCAGCATATTGAACGCTATCTGCACCTTCGTCGCCATCGCGCGGTCTGGCTGCTGGTTGCCGTGTCGCTGCCGCTGGCGATGCTGGCGGGGGTGTGGGTTTCGGCGCCGCTGTTTGACAAGACGGCCTGGTGGGCGGATGCAGCCACGGCTGTTGTCGGTATCGTCGCGGCTGTGCTGACCAGTCGGATAACCTTTTGGTTCACTCAAAAAAAGTAACGGCTTACAAGTTTCTCATCTCAACATATCTGGATTCTTCGGCCCATATTTCGTGAAAACATCAAATTGAGGCGAATTTCTGACAGATTTTTGGAAATACCGGCGAAAATTTTCGCTTGCAGACCATATTCTTATTGGCCATGATACGGTGGGTTATACTAAAAAATGACAAAGCGCATTCACATTATATATAAGTGGGGGTTTGTTTTGAATTCACGCTGAGCGGATGAATCGCTGTGCATGGGTTTCCGGTAATGCCGGTGTAATATCTGTTCGATCAATAGTTTTGGACAGGAGATTGACAATGGGATGGACGAAGGTCTCGACGGTGTACCTATTGACGGTTCTGGGGGCCGTTTGGGCGGCAGAACCGCCCGCGGATGATCGCTATGCGGCGGCGGTGTGGCATTGTGAGCGTATCGCCGACAACCGTACGCCGGATGATACCAGTACCGGCCGAGCGGCGCGCGAACTTCGGCTTGATTACGGCAATCCGATTACGCTTACGGCGGCGGGGACGGGGGCGATGGGAGGGCGAGCGCTGAATTTCGCAACGGACGGAACGCGGTTTGCGCGAGCCGCATCAGCATGGCCGGGCCAGGCGGGCGATGAATTTCGGCTGGACGGCTGGTTTTATTTCAATTCAAACGGACTGCCAAGCGCAACGGGGGCGGCCACGATGTATGTGTTCTACATCAGCAACTCCGGCGCATCGGGGATTATTGTCGAGATGTTCGTGCATACCAACGATGAACTTCGGTTCGGCTATTTTGAGGACGGCGCCGGAGACGTCAAACGCATTGCGGCGGTCAAACTCAAAGATGCCGCAGCGGGCATTAATCTGACCGACAAATGGGTGCGCGTCATTGCAACCGCCTCGAACGACCCTGCTTCGCGGGGCGCGCGACTGAAGGTCATTGACGGCGAGAATGTCTATGAGAATTTTGTGGCCGCCGACCGCACTATGCGCGTTGCGCAGCGGAATATTTATGTCGGTCATATGGAGGGGCGAACCACCAATTCCCCGCGGCGCGGGTTTCGGGGGATGATGGATGAAATCAAGCTGTCCATTCGGGCCGATGAACCGGATTTTGCCTACGGACCGAATCCGCCTTATGGTGTTGTGATTCCCGCCGATAGTGAACAGGCGCTGTCGTGGCGCAAAGGGCGGGGGGCGATCAGCCAAACGGTGCGGATGGGTCCCAGTGCAACGATGGACAACAATCCGATTGTCGCTGACGGGGTTACCGGCGACCGTGTAACCGTTCATACCCAGCCGGGCAAGACATATTACTGGCAAATCAATACCCACAACGACTCCGGCATCTCAGTCGGTGATGTGTGGCGATTTTCGACCGAGACCGGACGCGCCTACGCCCCGTCGCCGTCGCACAACGCCGCCGATGTGACCTATCCGGTTGATACCTTGACGCTGAGCTGGGCGGGAGCGGATGGGGTCGAAAGTTATCAGGTGTATTTCGGCACGACCGAGACGCCGTCTTTGCTGGGCGGTACGACGGCCAATCAGATGACAACGCCGCCGCTTTTGCCCTATACCCGCTACTACTGGCGGGTGGACAGTTTGACTGCCGACGGCACGATTACCGGCGACCTGTGGACGTTTCGCACGCGGGTGCTGGCGTTTCCGGGCGCCGAGGGATTCGGCCGATGGGCCAGAGGCGGGCGCGGCGGATCGGTCTATCGGGTTACCAACCTGAACGATTCAGGGCCGGGGTCGTTTCGCGACGCGGTCAGTCAGCCCAATCGCTATGTCATCTTCGACGTTGGCGGTGTGATTCGGATTCAGAATCGGGTTATTCTGTCGCGCAATCTGACCATCGCCGGCCAGACCGCACCCGGCGACGGGGTGGTGATTTACGGCAACGGTGTGTCGTATTCCAACGCCAACGACAGCATCACGCGGTTTATGCGCTATCGAATGGGACGGGTCGGCGACAGCGGCGCGGACGGGATCGCCGTCGCTCACGGCACGAACATGATCTGGGATCATTGCTCGGCCTCGTGGGGACGCGACGAGAATTTTTCCATTGCCTCTTCGGGGCCGGGCGCCAACGAAGGCCACTTCACCATTCAGAACTGCTTGATCGCGCTGGGGCTTCATTCGCATTCCTGCGGCAGTCTGATCGAATGGAACAACACCAGCATCTTTCGCAGCGTCTATATCGACAACCATACCCGAAATCCCAAGGTCAAGGGCGTCAACGATTTTGTTAATAACGTCGTCTATAACTGGCGTGTGGCCGGCTATATCCTCGGCGATACCGCCGGTGATTCGTATGCCAATATCGTGAACAATTATTTTGTCAACGGGCCAAACACCGGCTCGTCGGCGTTTTCACGGGCCAATGTAAACTTCCGTTTATACGCGGCGAACAATGTTCAGGACGCCAATCGCGACGGCGTGCTCAACGGCGGCGTGATCGCCAAGTCCGCCTATGGACCAGTCAGCTGGATGGATGAGCCGTTTGATTATCCCGGCGTCCAAACGCTGCTGGATGCGACGACGGCCTATAAGGTGGCCGCCTCACGGGCCGGGGCGTACCTGCCCGCCCGCGACCGAACCGATCAGCGGCTGATGACCGAACTGCGATCGGTGGGTGTTTTGGGGCAGATCATCGCCGATGAAAACGACGCGCCGTTTAACGGCGTCGGACCGGTAGTCGGCGCAGCGCCCCCGACGGATACCGACGGCGACGGCATGCCTGACTATTGGGAACTGGCCATGGGGCTGAATCCGCTTGTGCCCGATCACAACGGCGATGTCACCGGCAACGGCTATACCAATCTGGAAGATTATCTCAACTGGCTGGCCGGGCCGCACACGCGGGTCGGCAGCGGGGCCTCGGTTACGGTTGACCTGCGGCGATACACCGACGGATTCGGCGATGGGCGGACGTTCAGTGTATCTTCCTCTGAACGCGGCTCGGTCGTGCTGCTGGAAGACGGCCATACCGCGCGGTTTACAGCCGATGCCGGTCTGGCGGGATTGGGGTCGTTTCGCTTTACCGTCCAGGACGGCCAAAGCACGTTTTCCGATGCAGTGTCGGTGCTGATTATGGATAACGAGGCGCTGGCGGTTACGCCCAATCCGATGACGTGGCAGCAGGCCCCGCAAAGCGTCGGGCCGATTGGTATTACCATGACCGCCTCGCCGGCCCAATCGTTGGGACAGGTGGAATTTTTTTTTGAGTGTCTGACGCCCGGTGGGCATGATTCCGGCTGGCAGGACGAACGAACTTATACCGATTGGGGGTTGTGGCCGGGCACGAGCTATACCTATCGCGTGACGGCGCGAAGCAAAGGCAGCCCCGACAGCCAAACCGAGCCGTCGGAACCGGCCTCGGCGACGACCGCGGCGATGCCGAACATTCCGACGCCGACGGCGCACTGGCGTTTTGACGAAACCGAGGGGCTGATTGCCCATGATGTCTATGGCAATAGCCCCGGCACAATTCAGGGCGCGGACGCGGGTATCCGGCAGACGGGGCGATTCGGCAATGCGCTGCATTTCAACGGCGCCGGCGCCCGTCTGTACGTGCCTCATACGCCGGCTATTGACGTGGACTACCAGAATCAAACGGTGATATTTTGGCTCAGAGACCCGCCCGTCCGTCCTGAAGGACAGCATATCATTTTGGTCAAAGGAACCTATGCCGCACCGGACAGCGGCAAACGTTATGAATTTTACCGCAAGGCCACGGCCTCGTATGATGAATTTCGGTTTTGTGTGGATGACGATGTGATCAAGTCAGAGATTGCCGTGCCGCCGGAACCTTTTGCGACGGGACAGTGGGTCTGTGTAGCGGGAGTGCGGGACACCGCGGCCCAATCGCTTCGCCTGTATGCCGACGGCAGATTGATTGCGGCGACCGAAGATCATACGCTCAACATCAGCCAGCAGGAACCGATGTATATCGGCGATGCGACCTGGGCCAACGCGATTGACGAGGTGCGGATTTACAAAACAGCGCTCAGCGAGGCGCAGATTCAGGCGATTGCGGTGGGCGCGGACGTGCCGGATGTGTATCCGCCGCGGCCCGATCCGATGCAGTGGCAACAGGAGCCTAAGGCCGTGGGGATGTCGGAGGTGATGATGACGGCTGCGACCGCCGAGGATGACAGCGGGGTGGAGTACTATTTTGCCAATCTGACCGACCCGGCGCACGATTCAGGCTGGCAGGCGGAACCGCAGTGGCTGGATACAGAATTAACGCCGAATACCCTTTATACGTATCGGGTTCAGGCGCGCGATCGCAGTGCCGCTCAGAATCCGACCCAATGGAGTGCGGCTGCTTCCGCTCAGACGCCGCGGTTTGACTGTGAGAACTATCCGGCGGCGGATTTGAATCTGGATTGCAAGGTCGATCTCTACGAGCTGGCGGTACTGGCAATGCACTGGGGGCTGGATGGACAAGGGCCGGTGGACTTCAATGATGATGGACAGGTGGATATCGGCGATTTGTTGGTTATTGCCCTAAGTTGGCTGGACTGTGGGCGGCTGCCGGTTGAGTCGTGCCGGCAGTGAGTGGGGCCAAAACGGCTCATCGGGGTATTTTGGGAGCTGGGATGCAAAATAATGCTGAAACACCGCCTGTGAAAAACCGATAATAGTGTGTGATAGATCAGGATGCAGATTGTGGGGTTTATGATGAAGACGGTTTTATCGTGGTTGAGTTGGATTGGGGTTTTGGTTCTGATGGCCGATGCGTCGGCGGCGACGCTGGTCCATCGGTGGAGTTTTAACGGGGATATGCTGGATTCGGTCGGCGGCAGTGATGCGCAGATCGTATCGGTCGGTACTAATCCGGCCTATTTGACTGCGACGGAAGTGGTCTTGACCGGCGGGGCGCGCAATCAGTCGGATTATGTCGTGCTGGGCAGCAATCTGCTGCAAGGGTATTCTGCGGTGACGCTGCAATTCTGGGCCACGCAGCACAGCGTGCAGAACTGGAGCCGCATCTTCGATTTCGGCTCCGGCAACGGCGAATTTTTGATGATGAGCTGGAGCCGCGGCGCCAACGCCAATCAGGATCGGGTGGAATGGTGGGATGCGGAAACCACCACCAGCGACGATACAAACGCTCCTTACGCACTCGGCGTGGAATATCACATCGCGATGGTGATTGAAAGCGGTCTTGGTTCCAATGGACAGACGCGGGTAACCTGGTACGCCGCGCCGGCGT
>DSDR01000085.1 GCA_011048645.1 Phycisphaerales bacterium | reverse complement strand
TTGTTTTACTGACAGCAATTATCGGTCAGTGCCTTGGCGGAAATCCCATTTTTCGTGATGTTTTTACGGCCGACCCGGCGGCTCTGGTTGTTGGCGATACGGTTTATGTCTATGTCGGTCGCGACAACGCCAGAGAGGGCCAGTTTTTCACCATGCCGGAATGGTTGTGCTATTCTTCGAAAGATATGCAGACATGGACGGCGCACGGCCCCATTATGCGGTCGGAAGAGTTTGAATTCGCCCGGCCTAATGTTGCCTGGGCCGCTCATATGATCGAAAAGGACGGCAAATTCTATTTCTATGCGACATTACGCCGCAATAACAACAATGAACACTGTATCGGAGTGGCCGTTTCTGACAATCCGCTGGGACCGTTCAAAGATGCCCGCGGAACTCCGCTCATTACCGACGATATGACCACCGATTCGAGTCGTCCCAACGCCGACATCGATCCCACTGTTTTCATTGACGACGACGGCACTGCCTGGATGATGTGGGGCAATGGCGACTTCTATCTGGTCAAACTCAAACCCAACATGATTGAACTCGATGGGCCGATCGAAAAAATACCGCACAAAAATGTTGCAGAAGGCCCCTGGCTCTTCAAACGCGGGGATATCTACTACAATGTCTATGCTGCAGATGTACCCGGCAATCCGCCGGAAAAGATCGCCTATGCCACGGCAGAGAAAGTTACCGGACCATGGACCTATCGCGGGCTGATAACCGGTTCGGCAAAGGTCGGCTTTACCATCCATCCGGCGGTTGTCGAGTTTAAGGATCAGTGGTATTTCTTCTACCACTGCGGCTCGGCCACGATCAATGGCATTCCCGGCGGCGACTGCCGACGGAGTGTCCGTGTGGAATATCTTTACTTCAATGCGGATGGGTCCATTCAACCCATCACGCAAACCGATGAAGGCGTTACCGTTCCCCCGAAGGTAACCAAGTCGTCGGCTCAGTTGTTTCCGTTAAACGATGTACGGCTGCTTGACAGTCCTTTTTCCGAGGCGGTTCAGGCCAATCGTCAATATCTCCTGGCTCACAACGCCGATCGGCTGTTGGCGCCGTTTCGTCGTGAAGCAGGATTGCCGCCAAAGGCACAGCCTTACGGCAACTGGGAAAGTATGGGCCTTGAAGGGCACACTGCCGGACATTATTTATCAGCGATGTCGCAAATGATGGCATCGGGCGCCGACTCGGACGGCGAATTCAAACGCCGACTGGATTATATGATTGATGAGCTTGCTGAAATTCAGGAAGCCAACGGCAATGGCTATCTGGGCGGTGTGTCGGGAAGCAAAGAATATTGGCGCCGTGTCGCAGAGGGGAATGTCGGGCTGATGCACCGCAGGTGGGCGCCGTGGTATAACCTCCACAAGATGTATGCCGGGCTTCGGGATGCTTATCTGCTTGGAGGCAATCAAAAAGCGCGCGATTTGCTCGTACGTTACACAGACTGGTGCGAACAGCTTACCTCCGGTCTGACTGACGCTCAGATGCAGCAAATGCTTGATGTGGAATACGGCGGGATGAACGAGGTGCTGGCCGATGTCTATGCGATTACCGGAAACGAGAAGTATCTCAATCTGGCCAAACGATTCAATCACTGGAGAATCTTCGAGCCGCTGATAAATCGCCAAGACAGGCTCACCGGCCTTCATGCCAATACCCAGATCCCCAAAATCATCGGTATGCAGCGCATTGCTGAGTTGGCCAACGACGACAAGCTGCACACCGGGGCCTCGTTTTTCTGGGAAACCGTTACACAGAATCGCAGTGTGGCTTTTGGCGGCAACAGCGTCAGTGAGCATTTCAATGACCTCAAGGATTTCAGCGGCATGATCGCGCACCGAGAGGGACCTGAATCCTGCAATACCTACAATATGCTCAGGCTCACCGAGGAGCTTTTCAAGGCCGAACCGATGGCCGCTTATGCCGATTATTATGAGCGCGCCCTTTACAATCATATCCTGGCCTCCATCCATCCCCAAAAGCCCGGATATGTCTATTTCACCTCAATCCGTCCGGATCACTACCGGGTGTATTCTCAGCCTGAGGTGGCCTTCTGGTGTTGTGTCGGAACCGGGATGGAGAACCCCGGACGGTACGGTGCGTTTATTTATGCCCAGGCAAAGGACCAGTTGTATGTGAATCTCTTTATTCCCTCAGAGCTTTCCCTGAATGTGGGCGGATTGGCGCTGCGACAGGAAACGAAATTTCCGTATGAGCCGCGGACGCGGCTTCGTCTTCAACTTCCGAAACCAACCACCTTTACGCTGAATATTCGCCATCCCGCCTGGGTCAAAGCGGGTGATTTTGCGATCAAGGTCAACGGGCAATCCATCGATGTCACGTCAACGCCGTCTTCCTATGCCGCTGTTCGACAGGAATGGAAAGACGGCGATACGGTTGACGTGGAGCTTCCCATGCATCTGCGAACCGAACGTTTGCCCGATGGATCCGATTGGGTGGCTTTTCTGTATGGCCCGATCGTACTGGCAAAACCCGGCAGCACGGATCGTCTGGACGGCCTGTTTGCCGATGGCAGTCGCATGGGGCAGGTGGCACATGGTCCAATGACTCCGCTGGACAGGGCGCCGACGCTGCTTGCGACCGAAGAGGAATTGCTTACGCATGTGGTTGAAGACCGTACTGCCGGGCCGCTGCATTTCCGTATCAAGGATATCATTGAGCCGGCCGACCCCGAAGGCTTGCCGCTGATGCCGTTTTTCCGGCTGCATGAGCGTCGCTATCAGATGTACTGGGAGCTCACAACCGCCGAACAGATTGCGGCCAGAAAGGAAAAACTTGCCGCCCAGGAACGTGCCCGCCAGGTGCGCGAAGCGGCGACTATCGACTGGATAGCGGTAGGCCAGCAGCAGCCTGAAGTCGAACATGACCTTCAGGGCGAAGGCATGGAAACAGGCATTCACAACGGTCGCCGCTGGCGTCACGGTTCCTGGATTCAATATACCCTTGATCCGCGGGGCGCCGAAGAAGTCATTCTGTCGGTGACCTATTCCGGCGATGATCGCGGCCGGGAATTTGATATCTTGGTCAACGGGACGCGGATCGCCACCCAGCGACTGACCGGCGAAAACCGAACCACTTTGTTGAAAAACGCTATCCGATTCCCCCTGAAATACTTCAGGCCGCTGAAAACGGACGCCTTACGGTTCGATTTGCCGCAAGTCGGGGACTGGCCGGGGGGTTGTATGACGTGCGCCTGCTCCGGCCGGATGCCCCGGAGATTCTTCCTTTTAATTAGGAACGTGATGATGCCAAATGTTTGCTTCAATGTTGTTAACGATACCCGAATCCTCTTGGTCGGATTCCTGATTTTCTTTGCCGCCTCCACTTCGGCCCTTGCGGCTGAAAAGCACGTGTTTGAGGCTGAAAACGCTGCTTTGACCATCAGCCGGGTTGGCGATAATGTTGCAGTGAACATTGACTGGATCGTTGTCGGCCAAGGCGATCTGGGATTGCCGCCGGACATCTGAAATCTGCCGCCGCTGCCGGTGGCTGAGGATGCCATCGTCATTCAGCCATAAATACAATGCATTGACAACAAGAGAATTATAAGGAAAAACAAGACCATGAGTAAAACGTTTATAAAGATGTCGATTCGATTAACAGCGATAATGGTTGTCTGGACAGCGTGTTATGCGGATAATCCGATTGTTCAGACCCATTATACCGCCGATCCGGCCCCCTTGGTTTATAATGATACGGTATATCTTTATACCACTCATGACGAAGATGAGTTGGTGAATAATTTCTTCACGATGAATGACTGGCGATGCTATTCGTCAACCGATATGGTGAACTGGACCGATCATGGGTCCCCGTTGTCTTACAAAGATTTCAGTTGGGCAAGCGGAGATGCCTGGGCGGGGCAATGTATTTACAGAAACGGAAAGTTCTATTTTTATGTTCCCATGAAGCTGAAAGTCGGCGGCAAAGCCATCGGTGTGGCGGTCGCAACCGACCCGGCAGGGCCGTTCAAAGACCCTCTCGGGCATCCCCTGGTGGGCAATGACGGCAGTTGGGGCGATATCGACCCGACGGTATTTATCGATGACGACGGCCAGGCGTACCTGTACTGGGGCAATCCCTACCTGCGGTATGTGAAATTGAATGAAGATATGATTTCGTATTCCGGCGATGTTGTCGAGGTGCCGCTGACCACCGAGAGTTTCGGCGTCCGCAGCAAAGACGACCGGGCCACCCAGTACGAGGAAGGGCCTTGGCTGTATAAGCGTAACGATTTGTACTACATGTTGTTTGCCGCCGGACCGATTCCCGAACATATTGCGTATTCAACCGCTCCCAGTGCCGTCGGGCCGTGGACGTTCAGGGGCGTCATTATGCCCACCCAGCCGACGAGCGCCTTTACCAATCATCCGGGGGTGTGCGAATACAAGGGCAACTGGTACTTCTTTTATCACAACGCCGCGCTGCCGGGCGGCGGAGGATTCAACCGTTCGGTATGCGTCGAGCAGTTTGAGTACAATGAAGACGGGACAATCCCGACTATCAAGATGACCAAAAAGGGGGCGCCTCAAATAGGGCATCTCAATCCTTATGACACCGTACAGGCCGAAACAATTTGCTGGGCGTCGGGGGTGAAGACCGAACGGTGCAGCGAGGGCGGGATGAATGTCTGCAATATCGAAAACGGCGATTATATCAAGGTCAAAGGGGTGGATTTCGGCAAAGGGGCGGCTTCTTTCGAGGCCCGCGTCGCCTCCGGCTCTGAAGGCGGCGCGATTGAGATTCGCCTCGGCAGTCCGAAGGGAACTCTGGCGGGAACCTGCGCAGTCCCCGGAACCGGCGGCTGGCAAACCTGGAAAACCGTTACCTGTACGGTTGACGGCGCCGCCGGCGTACACGACGTGTTTTTTGTTTTCACCGGCGAAAGCGGCCTGCTGATGAACTTCAACTGGTGGAAATTTCATCCGGTAAAATAAGGCAGGACGACGAAATACGGCGGGCGGCAGACTCGAATCGCCGTTGATGCGAATGGCACAACGCAGAGCAAGGCGTTATTGTTTATGAATATGAATGCCTGTCTTTCGGTTTTCGGAGAAATGAGATTCTGATGATTAGAAAGTCAAACAATCCGTTTGCGATCCATAGAATAAACAGGAGAATCAACAGGATGAAACGTGTAATTTGTGTATTGTTGTTCTGCGTCTTTTGTTTTTCCGCGGGACACACATGTGCGGCGTCAGAGGGGACAGCCCAGACCGAAACATTCTGGTTGTCGAGTCTCGATGTTTCACGCATCGAGCAAAGTTGGGGACAGGCACGTGCAAATCGGTCGGTTGACAACCGACCTCTGACGATTGCGGGTCAACGCTTTCCAAACGGCATTGGCACTCATGCGAATTCCGAGATTCCGCTTCTGCTGGACGGCAAGGGCGTGGAGTTGTCGGGAGGCGCCGGGCTGGATGATGAAACCAGCGGCCGGGGTTCGGTGGTGTTTCAGATTATCGCCGACGGTCGGGAGATTTGGAACAGCGGGCCGATGCGTTCGCGAGATGCGGCAAAATTCTTTTCGCTGGATATCAGAGGATACAAAACGGTCGATCTTCTGGTGTTGGACGCCGGCGACGGAATTGATTATGACCATGCGGACTGGGTGAACCTGAAAGTTACGATGCTCGATAACGCCAGACCGAAGCTTGACGTTGGGCCCGTTGAGGACGCGGTGATCCTGACGCCCAAACCCGCTCCAACCCCCCGCATCAACGGCGCCAAGATTTTCGGGGTTCGCCCCGGGTCGCCGTTTTTCTTCAGAATCGCCGCCACAGGCGACCGTCCGATGACGTTTTCGGCCGATGGTCTTCCGTCTGGGTTGCGTCTTGATTCTCAAACCGGGCTGATTACCGGTCAATTGGAAAAGGCAGGGGAACACAAAGTGACTCTTCGCGCCGAAAACGCGCTGGGCAAGACCGAGCGGGAATTCAGGATCGTGTGCGGTTCGCAAATCGGCCTCACCCCGGCAATGGGCTGGAACAGTTGGAATTGTTTTGCCGGTTCGGTAACGGCAGAGAAGATCAAGGCCGCCGCCGATGCCATGGTTGAAAGCGGTCTGATCAATCACGGCTGGACCTATATCAATATTGATGATTTCTGGCAGGTGCATCGTGATTCAAACGATCCTTCTCTCCAGGGGCCGCATCGCAATTCCGACGGCCGGATTCTGCCCAATCCGCGTTTTCCGGATATGAAGGGTCTGGCCGATTACGTGCACGGCAAGGGTCTCAAGATCGGCATTTATTCGGCGCCCGGTCCCTGGACGTGCGGCGGCTGCGTCGGCAGTTTTGGTTATGAACTTCAGGACGCACAGCAATACGCCGAGTGGGGATTTGACTATCTCAAGTATGACTGGTGTTCCTATAATCCCGCCTTCGAAGCCTATCGCGACAGCAAAGATTGGGACCCTTCCTCAAGCCCGAACATAACCTATGCAGGCGGCGGCGACCTGGCAAAAGCCAAAGTTCCCTTCGAGCGGATGCATCAGGCGCTGGGCCAGCAGCCGCGCGACATCATTTACAGTCTTTGCCAATACGGGATGGGCAGCGTGTGGGAGTGGGGGGCCGAAGTCGGCGGCAATTCCTGGCGTACCACGCAGGACATCAATGACAGTTGGTCCAGCATGTCGGGCATCGGCTTCAGCCAGGCCGGCCTTGAAAAGTATGCCGGTCCGGGACATTTCAACGATCCGGATATGCTGGTGGTCGGCAAAGTCGGCTGGGGACCGCAACTGCGTAACACGCGGTTATCGCCCAACGAGCAATATACCCATATTAGTCTCTGGTGTCTTCTGGCTTCTCCGCTGCTGATTGGATGCGACATGACACAGTTGGACGAGTTTACCTTGAATTTATTGACCAACGACGAGGTGCTGGAGGTCAATCAGGATCCCCTGGGACGTCAGGCCGCGCGGATTACCCAGAACGGAATGCTCGAAGTCTGGGCCAAGGATATGGAAGACGGCTCCAAAGCGGTCGGCCTGTTCAATCGCGGCCAACGTGAGCAGACCGTTACCGTCAACTGGTCCGATCTTGGGATCCACGGCGAACAAACCGTTCGCGATCTCTGGCGTCAAAAAGATATGGGTCAATATACGGAAAAATTTGAGGCCAATGTAGGCCGCCACGGCGTTGTACTGGTGAAGATTGCGCCTTTTAAATGATACACTTGGAAGCACGGCAATTCTTCTCGCGATGGTGATTTGCACAAGGCCGTCTTTATTGTACACAAATAAGCAGAAAACGGACTATTTTATTCAGGAGATGATCAAATGGAACACAAGCTATTCGCTATGGTATTGGTGGTGGTTATGGCAGGTGGAACCTGTTTGGCTCAGGCGGATGGGTCGGCGGCGGAAGATTTCAAACCGACCTCGACCAATCAACCCGTTGCTGCTGTATCCGTCCGGTCTGCGGCGGGGACAAATCCAGCCGCCTCTGGGCATGCCGCCGCGACGGTCCGAATCAATGCCGGTGCATACGAGCCGTTTACGGATTCAGACGGCAACGTCTGGCTGCCGGATCAGGGATTTGCGGGCGGGGCCACGATTGACCGCCATCCGGATACGGTCATTTTAGAAACCAGAGATCGGGACTTGTTTTTGACCGAGCGGTATGCGATGGATTCATTTGCCTGGGAAATTCCCAATGGTAAGTATATCGTCAATCTCTACTTTGCCGAGACGTTCGAGGGGATTTACGGCCCCGGCCAACGTGTTTTTTCATTCACTGTCCATGGACATGAATTCAGCGACTTCGATATTTGGGAAAAGGCCGGGGAGCCTTACCGCGCCTACATAGAAACCGTGCCCGTAGAAGTGACCGATGGACAATTCCGGATCGATTTCAAGAGTCAGATCGAAAATCCGGCCATTAATGCGATTGAAATCATTCCGCAAGCGCCAGCCCCGGCAAGTGAAGCCGGCTCCGCGCCTGCCGCTGAGACGCAGCCGACTCTGAAGGCGCCTTTTGAAACGCCGTTGAAGTGGATTTCATCGGATGTGCTGATTCGACCGGTTTCGGACGAAAGACACAACATTGTATCCATAAAAGACCCGACCATTGTCCGTTATAACGACTTGTGGCATGTTTATGCGACGGTTTACTCCACCACCGCCAGAACGTGGACGATGGCCTATTTGAACTTTAAAGACTGGTCGGACGCCCCCAACGCCAAACTGCACTTTGTCGATGAGAATCCGAATTTGCGGGGGTACAAATGCGCGCCTCACCTGTTCTATTTCACGCCGCACGAGAAGTGGTATCTGGTCTTTCAGTCGCAGCCGCCGCAGTATTGCACCACCGATGATATTTCCAAACCGGAAACGTGGAGTGCGCCGCAGAACTTTTTTGACAGGATGCCTGCGAGCACGCCCCGGCTGCCGATTGACTACCACATTATCTGCGACGACACGCACGCCTACTTGTTCTTTACCGGCGATGACGGCAATTTCTATCGCAGCCGAACCTGCATCGAGGATTTTCCCAAGGGTATGAGCGATCCCGAGATTGCCATCCGAGATCATCGAAACAATCTTTTTGAGGGCAGCATCACCTACAAAATCAAGGGAGCCGACCTCTATCTGACGCTCATCGAGGCCTTAAGTCCGGCCCGCTACTATCGCGCCTGGATTTCCGACCGGCTGGATGGCCAATGGATACCGGTGCCCGGCGCCGATTCATGGGACAGTCCATTTGCCGGGATCAACAATGTGAGATTTGCCGATGGCGTCGAACCCTGGACTCGGGACATCAGCCACGGGGAACTAATTCGCGATGGGTATGACGAAAAAATGATACTTGACCTTGACAATCTTCAGTTCCTTTATCAGGGGCGTGCTGTGGACAGCGGCGGACGCTACGAATTGCTGCCGTATCAATTGGGATTATTGACACTGGATCGGCCGCAATCGGTTAAGCGTGATGCTCAAACGACAGCCTCGGATTCCGAGCAGCCGGCCCTGAAAGAGGTGTTTAAAGATTATTTTCTAATTGGCGGTGCGTTCAACCGAAATCTGGTCACCGGGCGAGACCCCAAGGCGGCCGACATTGCGATCAAGCACTATAATACCGCGACGTCAGAGAATGATATGAAGTGGTCATTGATTCATCCTCAGCCCGGTCAGTATAATTGGGAACCGGCCGACCGGTTTATGGAATTCTGTGAGACTCATCATATGGCCCCCATTGGCCATACCCTCGTCTGGCACAGCCAGGTGCCGCGCTGGGTCTTCAGTGATGAGTCGGGAAATCCGCTGTCCCGTGAGGCGCTGCTGGCCCGGATGAAAGAACATATTACCGCGGTCGTCGGCCGTTATAAAGGGCGCATCAAAGGGTGGGATGTCGTCAACGAGGCCCTGAACGACGACGGAACGCTGCGCAACAGTTCGTGGCTGAGAATCATCGGCGAAGGAAAACCCGAACAGCAGTACGACCATATCGCCAAGGCCTTTGAATATGCTCATGCCGCCGATCCGGATGTGGAATTATACTACAACGACTACAATCTGTCCACGTCGCGCGCCAAAGCCGACGGGGCGGCGGCGATTGTCCGGCATCTGCAATCCAAAGGCATCCGCATCGACGGGGTTGGGATGCAGGTGCATGCCGGACTGACGTGGCCGGAGGTGGATGATCTGGAATACGCTATCAAAACACTGTCGGCCACAGGCGTTAAAGTGATGGTTACGGAACTGGATATTCGCACGCGGACACGCGGCCCTCGCGGTGCGGAAATTACCCAAATCAATCGCCGCACCACAGACGATCCGGAGGCGGCGTTGGCGGAAATCCAGCAGAAATTGGCCGATAAGTACGCCGAGATATTCTCCGTTTTGGTCAAACATAAAGACGTCATTCCGCGCGTCACATTTTGGGGTGTTTATGATACCACATCGTGGATCGGCGGTTCGCCGCTGCTGTTTGATGGGGACTATCAGCCAAAGCAGGCTTTTAATGCGGTGGTCAATGTGGTCCGCGAACAAAAGTGATTTGGGACAGACAGGACATTTTCAGTCATGAACAAGAAAGTATTATTCAGCATTGTTCAGTTTTTGACCCTGTGGGCGATATCCGTTTTCGCTGAAACTTCTCCATCCCTGAAAGATGCGTATAAAACGGCGTTCCGGATTGGCGCAGCGGTCAACGAGGAGATCGTTTCGGGCGCCGACTCGGCTTCTCAGGAGATTGTCATCGCCCAGTTTAATTCAATCACGCCGGAAAACGAGATGAAAGCCGAAACGCTTAATCCTGAACCGGGCGTATGGGATTTTGGCCCGGCCGATCAAATGGTTGCGTTTGCGGAAAAACACAATCTGTTCATCGTCGGCCATACACTCGTCTGGCACAACCAAACGCCCGAATGGTTTTTTGAGGACGCCCAAGGCAATCCCAACACGCCCCAAGCTCAGATTGAGCGGATGCGCAGTTATATCCGAACGGTGGCCGGACGCTATGCCGGTCGGGTCCATGCCTGGGATGTCGTCAATGAGATCATCGACAATGACGGTTCGTATCGGCCCACCGCATGGGTCAAACGTATCGGCAGCGGCGAGGATCTGGCCAAACTGGCGTTTACATTTGCCGCTGAATATGCGCCGGACGCCGAGTTGTATTACAACGATTTCAATGCCTGGCGCCCGGCCAAACGAGACGGGATCGTGCGGATGGTCAAGATGCTCCAGGCCGAAGGCATCCGCATTGACGGGATTGGTATTCAGGGCCATTGGGGGCTTAATTATCCCCGTACCGAGTATATTGAGGCCGCCATTGAAGCCTATGCTGCGCTGGGCATAAAGGTGATGATTACCGAGCTGGATGTCGATGTCCTGCCTTTAACTCGGGAAGGGCAGATCATTGGTCAGGTGATGAGCGATCCGCAGTTTCAACTGGAAGAATTCAAGGCGTTTCTGGACCCTTATGCAAACGGGCTTCCCGACGCCGTACAGCGGCGGTTGGCCGATCGCTATGCGGAGCTATTCCGGATATTTTATAACAATCGGGACAGAATTGATCGAGTCGCGCTTTGGGGGGTGCATGACGGTATGTCGTGGAAGAATGATTACCCGGTTCCGAACAGAACCAATTACCCCTTGTTGTTCGACCGAAACAGGCGGCCCAAACCCGCGTTTGAAGCGGCATTGAATGTGCCATCCCAATTGCAGTAGCGTATGCTTGAGCCGGATGGCATTTTTAGATGTATGAGTCCCTTATAGGTAAACAGGAAAGGAAAAGCCGGATGAAACATTTGATGAGTCTGATAATATACGCGGCGTGTTGTCTTTCGGCTGCGGTGATGGCCGATGATGTGGACGACCCGCGTGGCAAGATGGCGCCCTGGGAAAAGGGGGCGTGGGAAACAGGACAATACCGGAATGTCTTTCTTGAAGCCGGTTACAAACAGGAAGACATCGACGCCAAGCTGGCCAAGGCGTATTATGATTTATTTGAAGGCCCGAACCGCGTCTATTTCGAAGTGGGCGAAGATATGGCGTACGTTTCGGACCTGAAGAACAAAGATGCCCGCACCGAAGGACTTTCGTATGGTATGATGGCAGCGGTGCAGTTGGACAAAAAAGAGGTTTTCGACAGGCTGTGGCGATGGACGGTCAAATACATGCAGCATCAGGACGGCCCGCGGGAAGGCTATTTTGCCTGGTCAGTTAATCCTGAGACGGGAAGAAAGAATTCTCAGGGGTCCGCCTCTGACGGCGAATTGTTTTTCGTCACTGCGTTGCTGTTTGCGTCCAATCGGTGGGGCAATGACACCGGCATCGACTATTACGCCCAGGCCCGACGGATTCTGGACGCGATGTGGAGCAAAGATGGAACCGCCGGCGTCAGAAATATCATCAATACTGAACACAAAATGATTACATTTGTCCCCGAAGGCCGGGGATACAACTGGACGGATCCGTCTTACCACGTGCCGGCATTTTTTGAAATCTGGGCCGAGTACGCCAAAGACGGCCGGGAAGGCTTCTATCGAGAATGTGCCGATGTGGCCCGCGCATTCCTGCACAAGGCTTGTCATCCGGTTACCGGCCTGACCCCGGATTACGCCGAGTATGACGGCTCCCCCTTGCCTGGGCGGATGAGCGAGTTCGGCTTTGATTCCTGGCGCGTGCCCATGAACATTGCTATGGATTATTCATGGTTCGCCAAGGATAAGGACTGGCAAAGAGATTACGGCAAGCGGCTTCATAACTTTCTGTATTCGCAGGGCGTCAATTCCTTTGTCGATCAATACAGTCTCGACGGATCGCCTCGTGAACGAATCATGCTGGCGCCCGGCTACCGTTCAGTGCGCCATTCTTTGGGCTTTGTCAGCACTGCAGCTGCGGCCTCGATTATGGGCACTCAGGCCAAAAGCTGGAAATTCGTCGATGGTATCTGGAATGCCAAACTGGAACCTTATGAAGACGGCTACTTCGATCCGTACTACGACGGGTTCCTCTATCTGTTCAGCTTGATGCACCTAAGCGGCAACTACCGGATTATCAAACCGGCCGAGGCTGTGCTCAACGACGCCGCAGCCGAGCTTCAAGTCAAATCCACAGAAACGGCCACCCGCACAGTGGAAGACGGCGGCACAGGCCCGTACAAAGCGATCATGGTCAGCGACAGCACGCTTGCCTCCCATACCGTCTTTCGCCCTGAAGACCTCAGTGTGTTTGGCGAGAACAATAAGCTGCCGATCATTGCCTGGGGCAACGGGGCTTGTGCAAATTCGCCCTGGGAACACGTCAACTTTCTCTCTGAGGTGGCCTCGCACGGCTTCCTTGTCATTGCGATTGGCCCGATGCCGCAGGAGGGCCAGCGGGGCGGCGGAAGATCGGTATCTTCGCAGCTCATTGACGCCATCGATTGGGCCATTGCCCAAAACAGCGACCCCACAAGCCCATACTATAACAAGATTGACACGACAAAGATTTCCGTCAGCGGCATGTCCTGCGGCGGGCTGCAGGCACTGGAGGTTGCTCCCGACCCGCGGATAACGACGGCGATCATCTGTAACAGCGGCATTTTGCCCAATCCGGCCGGCGGTATGCCCGGAATGCCGGTTGTGACAAAAAATCAGCTCGAAAAGCTGCATTCGCCGGTCTTGTATCTCCTGGGAGGCCCGTCGGATATTGCGTATAACAACGGAATGGACGATTTTCAGCGGATTAACCATGTGCCGGTGTTTGCGGCTAATCTGGATGTCGGGCACGGTGGAACGTACAGACAGCCGCATGGCGGTGAGTTTGCCGTTGTCGCAACCGCCTGGTACCGATGGCTCTTAAAGGGCGATGAGCAGGCCGGAAAAATGTTCACCGGCCAGCCGTGCGGACTGTCGCAAAGACCCGGATGGGTCGTGGAAAAGAAAAATTTTGATCGTTCACGGTTTTTGCCGGATTAATGACACTTTTTTTCAAAAAAACACCCCCTGTGTGTGATTACCTGTAAGCGTTGTGTGATTTATCGGAATGTTGAAGATGCCAGAGAATAATGATGCAAAAAGTCGTAAATTTATGCAGCTTTTTTTGATGAGCCAACGTCGGATTTATGGCTATGTGATGACATTGGTTCCCAACGTGTCGGATGCGGATGATATTGTTCAGGAAACGGCGTCTGTGATGTGGACTAAATTCAGCGAGTATGAACCAGGGACCGATTTTACGGCTTGGGCGATTGCCATCGCACGCTATAAAGTCTTCGGCTATTTGAGAAGTCAAAAAACACGTCGGAAGATTTTTACTGAAAAAACGATGAGAGTCATTGAGCAAGTTGAGGCGAAAGAAGATCGGCGACACAGCATCAGACAGGATGCACTTGAGCAGTGTCTCCGGAAATTATCGCATACAGAACGTCGAATCCTGTCGATTCGTTATGAGCAGGGAGCGACTTTGAAAAGCCTTGCAGTCCGTTTAGGTTTGGACATTAACACGCTTTATAGTCGGTTGTCAAAAATTCATCTGATGCTGCTTAACTGTGTAAAAAGGGTGATGGTTGAACCGTAATGGATCTAAAGCAGAAAAAACAATTTTAC